>WTAW01000384.1 GCA_013139435.1 Candidatus Aminicenantota bacterium
TGCGGCGGCGGAAAAAGCGGCCGCTTTTTTCCGCGCATACGACATCGTTAAAAGCTCAATGAGGATCTGGGCCATTTTGAAAAGACTCACGGCATACAACACCACAAAAAGAGGATAGAGCTGGTAGAGGTAACGGGGGTGGATATGGGTTCTAAAAAAGCCGAGGAAGAGGATGGGAAAAAGAAGACAGAGATACAAAAAAAGCCAACTCCTAGAAAAGGAAAGAGGGCGGGATTCGTCCATTTTCCCCTCCCGGAACCAAGTCCCGAGGAGGAGAAAAAATCCGGCGAAGATGATCAAGCTCATCAGCGGAAAACTTCCGTAAAACTCATAAAAGTATTTGAGGGAGAAACTGGAGAAGAAATACTGGATCATACCCTGAAGACTTTGATCCGTCTTGGCATACACATATCCGACTTCCCAGAAGAAATACTCATGGAGCTGGACGAAGAGATAGAACACTGTTGTTAGAGAAAAACTCAGCAGCACATCTCTGCGGACAAATCTCCTCGCCCCTTTTATCAAGAAAAAAGCGGGAAAACAGAACCAGACACTCATCCCCAGCTGGTGGACCAGAGGAGCGACCAAAAAAGAAGCGGTGGCCAAAACCTTATACTTATGTTTCTCCTCAAAAAATCCCCTGTAAAAAAGATAGAGGCCGCCAAAACTCACAAGCTGGAGGGGCGCAAAATAAAGATCGACGCGCCCGTATTCTGCAACCCATACACACAGGGAAAAGACAACAGCAGCGCTCAGGCCGATCATTCGATTGAACAATCTTTTCCCCATGAGATAGACCACAGGGAGTAGCGCCAAAGTACAGAGAACGCTGATCAGCCTGAGATTAAAAACGGTGAATCCAAAAATGCGCGTAAAAAGGGCCGAAACGTACGCATAAAAAATGGCTTTGTAATAAATATGTCCGGAGGGGAATAGAGGATAACCCAGATCCAGGACCTTCTGTGTAGCGAGGTAATAGAATCCTTCATCCATCCAGAGAGAGAGGGCATCCAGGGATCGGATGAGGAGGAAAAAGATAAAGACAGAAAAAAGAACAAGACCCGCCCAAGTTAAAAGGTCGGCTTTCTGTTGAACTCTTTTGAACAAAATATTGTTCAACAGCTATCCCTCATTCTGGGCCCAAGCTCAACTCCCCTCTTCATCCCCAGAAGGTTGATGGGATTTCATTTCTGCCACGGAATAGATCCGCAGCTCATGAGTGGTGAAATAGATGCGCGAGATTATCTCTGCAAGTAGTCCTGTCATGACGAACTGAATTCCCATGATCATCAAGAACACACTGAGAATTAAATTTCCCAGGTTGTCTCTGATCGACCATTCAAAAAAGTAAAACCCAACAGTCATAATGAGGGCAATGGTGAATCCGATGCCTCCGAGGACGAAGCCGATAAGGCCAAAGAACTGCAGCGGCCGGTCGATGAAACTGATAATGAACTTGACGGTCATCAGGTCAAAGAGGACTCTGCGGACACGCGAGAGGCCGTATTTCGATTTTCCCTTTTGACGGACCACATTCTTGATCGGGACTTCAGTGATCTTCACTCCCGTCCGGCTGATGAGAGCTGGGATAAAGCGATGAAGCTCTCCGTAGAGCCGAAGCCCTTCGAGGACATCCCGTCTGTAGGCCTTAAAAGTCGTCCCAAAATCATGGATCTTAACTCCCGAGAGGAATCTCATGATCCTGTTGGCCACCCAGGAGGGAAATCGCCTCAGGAGAAAATGATCTTTCCGTTCTTTGCGCCATCCCGAGACAATATCAAAGCCCTCTTCCAATGGAGCTAATAACTTGGGGATATCCTCTGGGTCATGCTGCAGGTCCCCGTCCATAGTGATAATGACCTCACCCTTGGCATGGTCAAATCCAGCCTGGAGCGCAGCGGTCTGTCCGAAATTCTTGCGCAGTATGATGACCTTGACTGTTTTGTCAGAATCGAAGAGCCCCATCAATATGTCGTGGGTTCTGTCTGTGCTGCCGTCATCGATAAAGATCAACTCGTAGGACACATCCAAATCATTGAGCACATGGGTCAATTTTTCATAAAGTTCCTCGATGTTGTCCTCCTCATTGTAAAAAGGAACCACGATCGAGATTTTTAGGTTTTTGTCTTTTTCGTCCATGGATCTACGTTTATAAATGATTAAAATTTATCAACTGAATCCCCAAATCATCAATGACTTTGGGCAATTTCTCATCGAGCAGTGCGTTTAACTCTTTCTCTCTGAATGCGTTGATGTAATAAGGACCGATCTGTTTTTCTAACTCTATCATTTCTTGTGTGATAAATCCAGGATGAACCATAATTTCTGTGACACCCTCTTTGGCACCTCGAAGCGCTTTCTGGAGTTTGGCCTTGGTGATCAGGCCACTGTCACACACGCCATAGAAGTTGTCGGGGGAGCGGATCCCCTCTTCGACCATCCTCTTTTTCATGGAGGCCGAGGACAGAGAAATGAAAATCGATTTGAACATCTGCGCCGGCCGGGGGGAGATACAGTATTCCTGAATAAATCGAACCTTATCGATCCTGTACTCCTTTGCCAGTTTCAGTACAATCCGGAAGAGAGGCCGGATCAAGTGAATGTGCTTTTCGCTGTCGATGTGACTGGGTTCAATGCCAGCCCCCAACACCTTCTCCACTTGGGCTCTGAACTCTCTTTCGACCTCATCGAAGTTGATCCGTTTCCAGACAATTTGACGGAGAAGGTTCGAAACGCTCGGAATAAATCGAAGCTCCTTCGAAAGAAGGCTCTCCACTTTCTGTGCGAGTGAGACGGGTTGTCCCCGGAGTATATTGAGATGCACGCCCACGCCCAACCTGGGATTTGCGACGGCCAAAACCACGGCCTCCTCAAACCCTGGCATGTTGGCCATAAGCGTTGCGCTCGTCAGGATACCTTCTTGATGGGCCTTGACAATCCCTTCGTTCACCCCCTGGACCAGACCGAAATCATCGGCATTGATTATGACTTTTTTCATGACTTTCGAAAAAGCGATAGCGCGTTCGAGACCGCCAGCTTTACATCCCGAAAACTCCGGATCTGACGCACCTTCTTTAACAGATAGGAAGGCCTGAGGTAAAACTCCCGGACAGCCTGACTCCTGAGTTTCCAGACATCTTCCTTTGAAAGATTCCCTGTCTCAAGAACGGGAAAATCCGTGCTGTCGAACACATCCTCATCGGCACGCATCCATCCCTTTTGCAGAGCCTCTCTTCGAAGCGGTGTCCCCACATCAGGGGTGGCTATGGCAAAGGAAGCAAAATCGATGTCCAGTTGTTTGGCAAGATCGATGGTCTGCCGGATGGAATCCTCATCCTCGCCCGGCAGGCCTATGATGAAATAGCCCAGCACTCGGATTTTGTAGGCGTTCAGCATACGGATGGTGCTCTTGATCTCTTCCGTGGTGATCTTTTTTGAATATTTTTGGAGGATCTTATCACTCCCGCTTTCGATGCCCAGGGACACCGTATGACACCCAGCCGCCTTCATGTGTTTGATCTTATCCTCATTGAATGATTTGATATCGGCGTTGCAGCTCCAGGTAAAGTCAAAGCCATTGTCCACCATCTTGCTGCAGAGCTCGACAACACGATTCGTGTTGATCGTGAACGTGGGATCCTGGAACAGGATCTCTTTAACCCTCAGATGGGTTAATAAGCGAAGCTCATCGATGACTCCGTCCACATCTCTCGTCCTGTAGCCAAAGGCACCAGCAGTGCAGAATCCGCAGTTATGCGGGCAGCCTAATGAGGTCACGACGACTGTAAATGGAAATCTGCGAGCGATCGGGATTCGGTATTTTTTAAAATCGAAGAGGTCATGCCTGGGGACGGGAACGGTGTACGTGAGAGGCAGCTTTTCAGTGCTCTGGATAAACTGCCCATTTTTCCTGGTAATGAGTCCCTGCAATGGATCGTCAAGCTGTTCGTTTGATCTTAAAAAAACACAGATATCCGGGCTGGTAAAATCCAGAAGAAGGGCATCGATATATTCATAACGTTTGAGGAATTCATGCCCGATAAATGGCAAAATCCCCGCACTGGCCACGATCTTCATATTTGTTTTGGCTTTGACTCTTTCCATCAATCGCAGATCAGACTGCATCGTGGCTGTCCCGGTCGTGAATATCAGAGCGCGGGCTCCGGAATCCTCGATCTCCGAGAGAACGTCATCTTCGGTCTGCCTGTTGATGATGGCATCGATGACCCGAACAGAATACTCTTCATTCAGGATCCCGCTGAGATATATGAGGTCCTGGGGCGGCCAATAGTAATCGGCCTTGGAGGAAAAACTGCAGTAATAATCCCGGATGTACAGTTTATCCCCCGGCGGGTTGAGCAGGATCACTTCGTTCGAGTCCAATGTGTCGATCCGTACAAAATTTGGCTCAAATTATACCACAGCTCAACCTCCTAGACACGCTTTGTTTCCGTGACAGGGGATTGATATTCCATCTGTGTTCGGATACATTAGGGACACCAGAGGAAGACAATGTGTGGCATCTGCGGCATTTACGGATTCAACGGTTTGGGACCAGAGGCAGAGAACATCACAAAAAAGATGTGTTCTGTGATGGTCCACCGCGGCCCCGATGATGAGGGCTACTATTCCGACGGAAAAGTGTCCCTCGGGATGCGCCGCTTGAGCATCATCGACCTTGTTACAGGACATCAGCCCATGTCCAACGAGGACAAGAGTGTTTGGGTCATCCTCAACGGGGAGATCTACAATTTCCCCGAATTGCGGGAACAGTTGATCCAAAAAGGACACACCTTCACAACAAAGTCAGACACAGAAGTCATCGCTCATCTCTATGAAGAAGAAGGGGAGGACTTTGTTTCACGACTGAATGGCATGTTTGCGATAGCCCTCTGGGATAAAAAGACGAACACATTCTGTCTCGTAAGAGATCGTCTTGGGATCAAACCTCTCCACTACTGGCAATCGGATAAGACTCTTGTTTTTTCCTCCGAGATAAAATCCATCCTGCAGGCCGACTATCAAAGAAAGTTGGATTTTGACGGCATGTCGCGTTTCTTCACATTCGAATACATTCCAGCCCCCCAGACGATCTTTAGGGGCATCAAGAAGCTCCTGCCCGGACATATGATCGTCGTCACCGACACAAAAACCCAAATAAAACCATATTGGGACGTCTCCCACGCAGCAGACACCGATTCCAACGCAAGCGAAGAAACGATCATGGAGGAGATCTACGAGCGGCTGAAAGAATCCGTGAAAAAGCGACTGATCAGTGATGTCCCACTGGGTGTCTTCCTCAGTGGTGGAATGGACTCGAGTTCCATAACAGCGTTGATGAGCGAAGTGGCGGTTTCCAAGATAAAGACCTTTTCCATCGGCTTCAAGGAGGAGACTTTTAACGAGTTGGGATATGCCAAGATCGTGGCTGACCGATTCCAAACAGACCACCAGGAATTCGTCGTGGAGTCGAACCTGGTGAGAGAACTCGTCCCAAAACTGATCGAATATCTAGACGAACCGCTGGCAGATGCATCTATCATCCCCACATACATCATTTCGAACCTGGCTCGAAAGTACGTCACCGTGGCGCTTGCAGGCGAGGGGGGGGATGAGCTTTTTGCCGGATATGACACCTACAAGGCCTATCAAGTGGCTCGTCTCTACAGAAGAGTCCCGAAGATTATAAGAAACGGAATAGTCAAAAATATCGTCCGGATGCTTCCCGCATCAGGAAAAAGACTGAGTTTTGAATTCAAGGCTAAAAAATTCATATCCGGGATCGACTATCCCCCGGAGATTTCCAACTTCATCTGGTGGGGAGCCTACGGCCCCGCTGAGAAAGAAAAACTGTTTGCCCCCGATATCCATGAAAAATTGAGCGAAGACCTTTTCGCTCCCATTTTTTACCATCTCAACAATAGCACAGCCGAAGACACCGTGAGCCGGCTGGGCTATCTGGATCTAAAGCTCTACCTCCAGGATGACCTGCTCGTCAAGACAGACAGGATGAGCATGGCCAATTCTCTAGAGATCCGCGTGCCTTTCCTGGACCACACCTTCGTTGAATATGCGGCAACCATCCCCAGCTTTCTGAAACTCAAGAGGCTCAAGACCAAACACATCCTGAAAAAGGCCATGGCTCCGTACCTGCCCCCTGAAATATTGACACGGAAAAAAATCGGTTTCGATATCCCCCTGGGGATCTGGATCAGGAATGAGTTGAAGGATTTTGTCACGGATGTCCTGTCTCCCACGAATTTGAACAAACATGGATTCTTCAATCAGGCCACCATCGACAATCTCTTGAAGGAACATTTCCAAGGCGCACACAATCACCGGCAGTTGTTGTGGCCGCTGATCATATTCCAGTTCTGGTACAATCACTATATGGAATGAAGCACAGACTTGACAATGAAAATTCATCCGCTCAGAGCAAAAAAGTTCCAGATACTCTCCCCAAATTCCTCGAAAAACGGACCTCCAGGAACATCGGAAACGCCTTATGATAGATAAAAACAAGATCTTCGAACTCTACAGAAATGCCTCCTTCATCACGCGTGCCTACCTGAGGATCAAGCTGAGGATCTGTCCGTTGATCCAGCTGGAGGCATTTTTCCCCAGAGAGGGGACGATCGTCGACTTAGGCTGCGGCAATGGTCTCTTCCCCAACATCTTGAACCTGGGCTCACCCGAAAGACGGGTCATCGGCATCGACCTGGATGAGAAAAAGATCGAAGTCGCCAACCAGACTAAAGTTCCAGGTTCGCAAATCACATATCAGAACGGTGATGTCGTGGACGCGGATTATCCCCTGGGAGATGTGATCACACTCGTCGATGTTCTCTACCTGATCCCTTACGACAAACATGAGCTCATCCTCCAGAAATGCTATCAATTTTTACCTTCGGGAGGCACTCTTATCATCAAGGAAATGGACACGGCGCCGCGTTGGAAATACGCGTGGAATCTCTTCCAAGAAACCCTGGCCGTCAAGCTGATTGGATTCACCCTGGGCGAACGATTCTACTTCCGAAACCAGAAAGAATATTTGGAGATCCTTCAACGGATTGGCTTTTCGGTGAAGCCTGTCCCCATGCACTCTGGCTATTGGTATCCTCATATCGTTTATATATGCACCAAGTCCCCTAACCTGAACTCGTGAATAATCCAGGTTAATAAATCATAACAATCTGATCACTCGGGATCCCATACAGCAAGGATAGGAAATGTATCCGATGGTCGATGGAATGTTGTTTTTATGGAGGATTTGTGGCATAAATAGGAATCAAATAAGACCCCAAGGAAAAAAGTGTGATCAAAGCCGACTGTTTGTATTATAAGGGTGATAAACCCTGTAAATTCAAAATTTTCTGTGACGGATGCTCCTATTACAAGCCTTTCCCCCAAAAAATCTTGATCATCAAATGCCGGGCACAGGGGGATGTCCTGAGGACGACAGCCATACTGCATGGGTTGAAGAGGAAATACCCCGAGAGCCACATCTCCTGGCTTGTTGATGAAGAGAGCCTGGAGCTCCTTGCCAACAATCCCTTCATCGACAGGGCGCTACCCTACCGTGTAGAGTATATCATGCCCCTCCTCGTTGAAGAGTTCGATGTCGTTATCTCCCTCGACAAAGAGCCCCCTTCCACCTCTGTCGCAACTCTTGTCAAAAGCCCCAACAAATTCGGGTTCGGGATGAATACAATAGGCAACCTTATTCCGTTCAATACAGAGGCAGAGTATGCCTACAGGTTGGGCATAGATGACGACCTGAAGTTCAAACAGAACACAATGACGTACCAGGAGATCGTTGCCAAGACAGCAGAGGTCGAATACAAGAGAGACCCCTATGTCTTCCAGATTGAAGAACACCATAGGAAAAGAGCCAAAGACTTTTTTAAAAAGCACAACATCCCTGAAGATACTCTGGCCATAGGTCTGAACACCGGTGCGGGAGTTAAATTCGAAACCAAACAGTGGCCGGTCGAGAATTACCTGAAACTTATCGATTATCT
>WTAW01000081.1 GCA_013139435.1 Candidatus Aminicenantota bacterium
TTTAAAAAAAAGTTTTTGGTGTGGGTTTAAGACAACTCCCTGGCAGTTTGAAATTACGATCTATAGGGGTTTTAAGGATTTCCGGTGTGAACCGCTGAAAAGGAGCTCACTAGTGTCTGAATTGCAGTCTAACAGAAATGAGTACCTGTTACTGATTTCTTTTGATTGTCACTACCGATTTTCCTATAATAGGGTGTTTGCAGAAGTTAGATTGCCATTAAGGCCTTCATTTTCATGGGATGGCAACGCTTTTCATACAGGGCCGAACAGGGTATAATATGCGGCAGTTATGGATGATCTAAAACTGAGCTCTTTAAAAAAAACAAACTTCAAGCGCACAGTTGTTTCTGTTGGTGAGCATAGCATCGGTTCGGGCTTTACTCTCATCGCTGGTCCCTGTACAGTGGAGAACGAAACCCAAACGCTCACGATCGCACACGCTGTTAAAAAAGCGGGGGCCAACATCTTAAGAGGGGGAGCTTTTAAACCCAGAACATCCCCATATTCCTTTCAAGGCTTGGGGTCGGAAGGTCTCGAAATTTTATCCCAGGCACGGAAAGAAACAGGATTACCCATCGTCACCGAGATCATGGATACCCGTCACATCGCAATGGTCAGCGAATATGCAGACATGTTCCAGATCGGTTCAAGGAACATGCAGAATTTCACTCTTCTGAAGGAAGTGGGAAAAACCGATAAACCCGTGCTTTTGAAAAGAGGGATGAACGCCACGCTCGAAGAATGGATCAACTGCGCGGAATACATTCTCTCCGAAGGGAATCCTCATGTCGTGCTGTGTGAAAGAGGCATCCGGACATTCGAGACCTACACACGAAACACTCTGGACCTGAGTATCATACCCGCTGTCAAAGAGATCACTCACCTTCCCGTGATCGTCGACCCCTCTCACGCCACAGGCCGGGCAAGCCTGGTGGAGCGGATGTGCCTCGCAGCCGTAGCTGCAGGGAGTGACGGCATCATGATCGAAGTTCACCCAAATCCCAAAGAAGCTCTCTGCGACAGGGATCAGCTTCTCACGCTCGCCGAATTTGATGGACTGGTCCAAAAGATCCAGAAGATGTACAGAGCGATGAACGACATCCTGGCCCCTTCCGTCTAGCGAGAATTTGGAGTGGATATTTTTGAAATACACGGGCAGACCGGGATATCCAAGGTCCTGGTAGGAGAACGCCTTCAAAATCTTCCCAAGTATCTCCCCCCCACAAAGTGCATCATAATCACCGATACATATGTCAAAAACCATTACCACCATCTCTTTCCAGACTTTAACCTGATAGAACTTGAGAGTGGCGAACACACAAAAAACCTCGAAACCTTAAAAGAGATCTATGCGAAGCTTCTTGACTACGAGGCAGACCGCTCGACCTTCATCGTGGGCATTGGAGGTGGCGTTGTCTGCGACCTTGCCGGATTTGCGGCCTCGACCTACATGCGAGGATTGGATTTCGGGTTCGTCGCCACATCTCTCCTTGCACAGGTCGATGCCAGTGTGGGGGGGAAAAACGCGATCAATTTCCGAGGATACAAAAATATCGTCGGGACGTTCCATCAGCCTCGTTTCGTGATCTGCGACCTGGAGCTGCTCGACACGCTTCCCCAGACAGAGATCCTCAACGGACTCGCAGAGATCCTCAAACATGCGCTCATCGGGGACCCTGAGCTTTTTTCCTTTCTGGAACGTCACTTTGAAAAAAAGGATTCTGCAGACCGAGATTTTTTTCAAAGAGTGGTGCACGACTCTATCGCTGTTAAGGCTGCAGTCGTGGAAAGGGATGAACGGGAATCCGGAGAGCGCCGTATACTCAATTTCGGCCATACCCTAGGTCACGCCATCGAAAAGACCACACTCCTGTCCCACGGCGAAGCGATAAGCCTGGGGATGGTCTTTGCTGTCAGATACTCGGAAAAGAAAAAAAAGCTCGAAGCCACGGAATCCGAGAAGATCCTCTCCCTCTTTTATAAAATGAAACTTCCCATGGACAGCGCCTTCGATAAGACGAGAGTCCTGGCTGCCATAAGGAAGGACAAAAAGAGGGAGGCCGACCGCATCCACTTCGTTTTCCTCAAGGACATCGGTACTCCTGAAGTTGCAAAGATCTCATTTCATGAATTGGAGGAGTCCATCCATGATCTGTGTTAGCATCGCAGAGCGTGATCTCGGTCGATGCAGGGATGCACTGTTGGATTCTACATTGGCGGAACTCCGGATCGACCAGACGGATTTTTCAGAAGACGAGATCCAGGAACTCTTTGCTCTGCCCGTAAACATCATTGCTACCTGCCGTCCAGGAACGAAGAGTGAACAGCAAAGAGAGTCTCTCCTCCTCGCCGCCATCGCCGCTGGTGCAGCTTATGTGGATATCGAGGTCGACGCGGATACCGATTATTTCAATAAAATTGTGGACAAAGCCAAAAACCACGATTGCAAGCTGATCGTCTCCTACCACAATCTGGAACACACACCACAGATGGCCGAATTGGAGAATATCCTCGGCCGGTGCTTTCTGCTGGAGGCGGATATTGCCAAGATCGCGTGTCGCGTCCACTCTTCTGCCGACTGTGCCCGAATCCTCTCCCTCTACCAAAATGAGAAAAACATCATTGCAATCGGACTGGGCAAGAAAGGAACGTTCACGCGAATTTCCTCACTTTTTCTCGGCGCTCCCTTCACGTATGCCTCATTGGCTCCCGGGAAAGAAACCGCTGATGGCCAGCTGGACAGGCAACGCCTCAAGAGCATCCTGGATGCCCTTCGATGAGTGAGACAAAGAAAATTTTTGCTGTGACAGGAAATCCTGTATTACACAGCAAAAGCCCCCTCCTCTTTAACCGATTATTCCGAGACAACGAGGAAAAGGCTGTTTATATCAGAATCTCGGTGGATAAGGTTTCTGAAGCCATTTCATTTTTTGAGGAAATCGGCCTGTCTGGCATGAATGTCACTTCGCCGTTCAAGCAGACCATTTTGCAAAAACTGGACAAGACCGACCCTGCGGCTGCGGCCATCGATGCTGTGAACACTGTGGTCAAGGATGAGGGCTTACTGAATGGATTCAATACAGACCACATTGGAGTGACTTCCTCTTTGAAACAACTGGGCCTCCGACTTCAGGAATACCATTGCCTTGTTTTGGGCGCAGGCGGCGCAGGCAGAGCCGCAGTGTATGGCCTCGTTCAAGAAGGCGCACATGTAATCGTGGCGAACAGAACTCACGCCAAAGCCGTCCAAGCAGCAAAAACATTTGGCTGCCAGGCAGCTTCCTTGGAAAACTTGAGATCCCTTTTGAACACGACAGAGATAGTGATATCCGCACTCGCCCCCCGAATCAATCCCATACGGAAAGAATGGCTGCGCCCATCTCATGTCGTCTTTGATGCAAATTATCCGCACTCTCCTTTGAGCGACATGGCACTGTCTCAAGGCTGTACTGTCATCCGCGGTGAAGAGTGGCTTCTCAACCAGG
>WTAW01000162.1 GCA_013139435.1 Candidatus Aminicenantota bacterium
GTAGGGATTCAAGACGAATTTCAGGCCTTCTTCATCGATGCTGTTCGTCTCATGATTTATCCGTATCTTGGATTCTGTATCTGGAACTCTTTTTACAAAAACAAAGATATTCACTTATTCCTCCTCATTATTATATTTATCACTCCTATAACCCAGATTAGAGATAAAACATCATAACCAATGCTCTTTAAAATATCAAATATTCTTGGAGGATGGAGGGGAGTTATTCGTCAAATTTTCGGAAGAGGAGGCTTCCGTTTGTGCCACCGAAACCGAAAGAATTGCTCATGGCATACACAAATTCTGCGGGGCGCGAGGTGTTGGGCACATAGTCGAGATCACACTCAGGATCTGGGTTATCATAATTAATGGTCGGGGACATGATCTGATTATTAAGGCTCAAGACGCACACCGCCGCTTCCATGCCCCCCGCGGCTCCCAGCATATGCCCGGTCATGGATTTCGATGAGCTGACCGCCAATTGATACGCATGGTCACCAAAAGTCTTTTTGATGGCGAGGGTTTCGATCTTGTCATTCCAGGGCGTCGATGTGCCATGCGCGTTGATGTACTCAACTTCCTCTGGTGCGACACCCGCATCGGCAAGGGCCGACTTCATGCAGAGAGAGGCTCCTTCTCCATCAATGCAGGGTGCCGAAGGATGATAGGCATCTCCACTCAGCCCATATCCGACAACCTCCGCATAGATACGGGCTTCCCGCTTCAGGGCGTGTCCTAACTCTTCCAGGATGAAGATCCCAGCTCCCTCAGCTATGACAAACCCATCTCGCTCGGCATCAAAGGGTCGTGAGGCTTTCTTCGGCTCCTCATTTCTCAACGATAACGCGCGCATAGAGGTAAATCCAGACATCCCCAACGGAGTAACCGGGGCTTCCGCTCCTCCGGCGATCATAATATCGACATCCCCTCTTGCCACCAGTCGAAAGGAATCCCCGATCGAATGGGTGCTGGTGGCGCACGCTGTGGCATTGGCCAGGTTGGGACCCCTGGCTTTATACTTGATAGATATCACCCCTGCGGCCTCGTTAATAATGCTGGAGATCAGGAAAAATGGAGAGACGCGCCCCGGCCCTTTTTCGAAAATCGTTTGGACAGTCTTGGTGATAGCCTCTATCCCTCCTATTCCTGAACCCACATAAACGCCCGTTCTATCCCCGTGCAGACGAGAAGGATCTATGTCGGAATCCTTAACAGCCAGCTCAGCCGCCGCTACGCCATACTGGATGAAGGGGTCCATCTTCCGGACTTCCTTTTTTTCAAGGAAATCCAGAGGGTCGAAGCCTTTGACCTCCCCGGCGATCTTGCTGGCATACTCGGAAACATCAAACTTGGTGACGTGATCGATCCCGCTCTTCCCCTCTAAAAGATTGGTCCAGTTCTCCTCTACACCCATTCCCATAGGGGAGACGAGACCGATCCCTGTAACGACAACTCGCTTATCAGGTCCCCTTGATCGGGGAAATCGTGCCGTGGACATGAAGTATCTTATTCGGGATTATTTTTTCTGGAGAAACGCTAAAACATAATCGATGGCTTTACCAACTGTGGTCATTTTTTCCGCATCTTCATCCGGAATATCCAGATCAAATTCATCCTCGAGTGCCATAACCAACTCCACCGTGTCGAGGGAATCCGCTCCGAGATCATCAATGAATGACGCTTCTTCAGTGACTTGGTCTTCGCTTATGCTGAGTTTATCCGCAATGATGGCCTTTATTTTTTTTAGCAGTTCTTCTCTTTCCATTTTTTTCTCCTTTTCTGTATATTCACAAAATTAATTATGTGCGTTACATCAACATCCCACCATTAATGCCAAGGACCTGGCCAGTGATGTAGGATGCCTCTTCAGATAGAAAAAATTTGACCACCTGGGCCACTTCATCCGGAGTTCCAAACCGCTTCATGGGGATGAACTCGACGAAAGCATTCTTGACTGCCTCAGAAAGATCCTCTGTCATAGATGTGGCAATGTACCCGGGAGCTATGGCGTTTACCGTGATCCCTCTGGCGGCAACCTCTCGAGCCAACGACTTGGTGAAACCGATCACACCGGCTTTGGAAGCGGAATAGTTGGTCTGTCCCGCGTTTCCCATCAGCCCGACAACGGATGCGATGTTCACGATCCGACCGAAACGATTGCTTATCATGCTGCGTATCACAGCTTTGGAAAAGTTGAACACACCCTTCAAATTCACCGCAATGACAGAATCCCAGTCCTCTTCTTTGAGCCGTAACAGTAATCCATCTCTGGTGATCCCTGCATTGTTCACTAGATAGTCGATCTTTTGGTGGTCTTTTAAAACACGCTCCACAAGTTCAGAGGCCTGATCGAATTGGGAGACATCAGCGCTATAGCCGAAAACTGACCCCTTGCGGGCCCTGATCTTTTCAGCGACCTCATCAAGTTTGTTCTTCTGGATATCAACCAAGATAACCGTAGCCTTGTCTTCAGCCAAAGAAAGCGCTATGGCTTCTCCAATGCCTTGGGATGCCCCAGTGACGATGGAAACTCTGCCGGTAAGAATCATTTTATACTTGTACCCTTTCTACTTTCTCTGAAAGAAGCGAGATCTCTGCCTGAATTTTTTCCTGGACATTGTTCTTTACAAAATCTTTGGCCATCTTAATGGCATTTTTCACGGCCACTGCGTTTGAACGGCCATGCCCGATGATACACACACCATTTATTCCCAAGAGCTGGGCTCCACCATATTCTGAATAATCAACCCTCTTATATAGTTTTTTCAGGTGCCTTTTCATTAACAGAAAGCCGATCTTTGCAAAG
Source organism: Candidatus Aminicenantota bacterium (assembly GCA_013139435.1). Taxonomy (GTDB): domain Bacteria; phylum Acidobacteriota; class Aminicenantia; order Aminicenantales; family Aminicenantaceae; genus WTAW01. The sequence goes on from WTAW01000162.1 coordinate 2,807, forward strand.
AAATCCTTCATGATCTCTGTCCGAGCCATGTTGAACATCGTATCCACCACGCCTTCACTCACCTTGAGTGCAATGTTACCGGTGAACCCATCACTCACGATCACATCTGCCTTTCCCGAATAGATATCTTTCCCCTCCACATTCCCTATAAAATTCATCGAGGATGCCATCAATCGGGAATAAACTTCCTTGGTCAAGTCATTTCCCTTGGTCCGCTCCTCGCCTACGCTCATCAAGGCGATGCGAGGGCTCCTTTGCCCCATAACGCTTTCCATGAAAATCCGCCCCATGACAGCGAATTGTTCGAGATGATGCGGTTGGCAGTTGACGTTCGCCCCGACATCGATCAATAGAGTAAGGCCTGACAAGGTTGGGACCAAAAGAGACAGGGCGGGCCGGTCCACTCCTTTTAGAGCACCAAGGACTTTGCTCGATATGTACACGATGGCCGCTGTGTTTCCGGTGCTGACGAATGCATCCGCTTTTTTCTCTTTAAGAAGTTGGGCGCCGATACGGATGGATGACTTCTTTTTCTTTCTAAAAGACAGGATGCCTTCGCCCATACTGATCTCTTCGGATGCATTGACGATCGTCACGTTTGAGTTTGAGCTGTCGAGTTTGTCGAATTCTCGTTTCACACGGGTTTCAGACCCTACGAGAAGAACCTCGATATCGAGTTCCTGAGATGCTTTTACCGCCCCTTCGACAGTGACTTTCGGTCCAAAGTCTCCCCCCATGGCATCAACAGCGACCTTCATATTTTCCTCAGCTTTATTTTTCTGTACCCTCGATCACCTGCCGGTCTCTGTAATAACCGCAATCAGGACAAGCATGATGGGGGAGTTTTGGGCTTCCACAGTTGGAGCAAAGCGAGAGTGAGGGATTTTCAAGAGCGTCATGGGCTCTTCGTTTTCTTGTTCTCGAATGAGAATGTCTTCTTTTCGGATTTGCCATTTAACTTTTATCTCTCAAAAAAATCTTAAGATTCTCTAAGCGCTGGCCAGACTCCTTCGCTGTGCAGGAACACTTGCCTTCCTTTATCAATTTCCCGCAAACAGGACAGATCCCTTGACATCCCTTGGAACAGAGGGGCCTCAAAGGAAAAGTCAGATTGAGCTGCTCCATAATGACTTCTTTCAGGTCCACTTGACGCTTGCAGTAAAACAGCCCGTTCATATCGTCCTGCTCCAGATGTTCCTTGGCCACCTCCAGCTCCTCAGGGAGACAGACAAGGTCAAACTTGGAATCCACAGGAAATTCAAAGGGTGTCAGACAGCGACAGCACATAAAATTCAGCATGGCCGTGATTTGCCCTTTGATCAAGAGCTCTTCGCCGATCTTCTTGACAGTCGCCTCCACATGGACAGGCTTCAAAAACACGGTGCTTTCTTCGACAATGTCCACGCTGAAGAATTCAAAATCCTTTGAAATTTTTAGCCCTTCTTCAGGGATTCTATCGACATCTATCAACATATTTTCACACTCACAAAAAAAGTCTCCCTATTATACCACCCTGCATCACTTTGTCAATAATAATCAGCCTGTTGAATTCTCTTGCCCTGCCGGGCTCTCTGACCAGCCCCATTGAGAAAATAAAGCACAAAAACATGGCGCTTCCCCCGACAAAACAGGGTGAATGTTTTCTTTTATTGAGCTGTCGCACGGTAAAGACGAAAGAGGTGCAATAATCCATAGGACATCTTGCCATCAATGATGTCCATAGGATAAAATTTAAGACAATGCCCGGATACAACACAGACATTGAACATAATGGACTGATGTTCCATGTCCAAACGCAGGATCAAGGGGCCAACACTCAGTACGTCGAATCCATCGTCTATAAATCAGGCAAAGTTCTTGCATCACGACGAACATACTATACGAATTTCCTAAACAGCCCCACCTTGAATGATAAAATCAACAAGATCATCGATGAACAGCATGAGGGCATTCTCAAAGACATCTCTGAGGGGACCTTCGATCACCTCTGATCTCTCC
>WTAW01000241.1 GCA_013139435.1 Candidatus Aminicenantota bacterium
GCACTCAAAGCGGTTAAAATATCAAATCCATCCATATATCCAAGATGAGCAATCCTGAAAAATTCTCCTTTATGGGGATCTTGAGCTCCTGCAATGTACGCCTTATATTTCTCTTGCATCGTTTTTACAAGGGTTTTTCCATCAATACCACTGGGAATCTTAACGGCCGTGAGGATATTGGCCGGTCGTTTTGACAACAGCTCCAAACCTACACTCTGGATCCCTGCTCGTGTGGCTTCTCCAAGGATTCTATGGTGAGTGATGAGGTTATCCAGTCCAATCTGATTAATGATCTTTAGTGCTTCTTGTTGCTGGATGATGAGAGAGATAGCCGGTGTCCAAGGAGAGGTTTCTTTCTTCAGGCTATTCTTGGCTTCTTTTGCGTCAAAATAAAACTTCGGTAAAGTGGATTGTTCCACAAGGCTCCAAGCTTTTTGACTGAAGGAAATATAGGCGAGCCCTGGAGGCACCATGAATGATTTTTGCGAGGCTGAGAGCAGCACATCCAGGTTCCATTTGTCCATGGGACATGGGGTCGCACCTATTCCTGATATACCGTCAACTACGAGAATGGCATCACTTCGAGTGAGTATCTCTCCATAACCGCGGATATCGTATGCTGTTCCCGTCGATGTTTCTGCCAGAGTAGAGAAAACTGCTTTGACATCAGGATATTTTTTAAGTTCCTCGGAAAGTTGTTCCTTGGTATATGGTTCACCCCACTCGAGAACGATCTCCCGGACTTTCACTCCATAAGCGCGGCATATCTTTGCCCACCGGTTTCCGAACTTCCCCCCGTTGATGACAATAACGGAGTCTTCAGGCGATAGAGTGTTGACCACAGCGGCCTCCATCGCTCCAGATCCCGAAGATGCGAGTATGAATACATCATTTATGGTTTGGAATATATTTTTGATACCAGTGACTGTATCCATAAAGATTCGGGAAAAATCTGGTGTGCGGTGGTGGATCATCGGATGTGTCGCAGCGGCCAGAACACTTTCAGGAATAGGAGTGGGACCGGGAGACAGAAGGTAATGCTTCTTGATCAAATACGACCTCCAAATGACTTAACGAAACGGTCAGATCAGGCAATATAATGGGTCTATGTCTATTCTGTTATTATGACTTATTAGCCTGAATTACTCATAAAAAATGTCGATACATATTACAACTGAAGCAATTTTAATAATTTACTTTGTTCTTCCAGCAAGCCAATCTGACAATTCCGTTTTCATAGCCCTCATTATTATAATCGACATTTTTTATGAATAATCCAAGCTACCAGAATTTGCGTGAACAGTCAATCAGAGCTGGCATAACAACTCTGTGAGAAGAGCTGTTCTTTCGATGAGAGAGGGAAGCAGGAGGTGCTCATTTTCAGCATGAATACCGGCACCATCAGGTCCAAGACCATCCAACGTCGCCACACCCGTATTTGCAGCGATCGATGCATCAGATCCTCCCCCTGATTTTCCAGCTTCGATTTGAATATTCATCGAAGAGGCGATGTCTGTTATCCGAGCAAAGAGCCGATCAGAAGTCTTAGTTTTTTCAAGGGGTGGGAGATAGCTCTCCACCGAATATTTGACTTTTGCCCCTCGTAATGTTGGATGCAGTTGTTTGAAAAAGTTTATAATCTTGTTTTTTTGTGTACTGTTCCAAAATCGAATATCAAGGTGTGCGCTGGCGCTGTCAGGAACGATATTGACTCTTTCACCGCCCCTAATAATCCCTGTGTTTACCGTTATAGTTTGTGAATTAAGTTTTTGGGCGACGCGGAGCTGAGCCATGAGTTCTTCAACGGCATTGATCCCCTCGTCAGGGTTGCCAGCGTGTGCTGATTTCCCCTTGGTGTCAAGGCGAATGACTAATCGTCCTTTTCTCTGGTTCTTCATAGCACCGCCAGGAAGAGATGGTTCCAGGCAAAGAACACAACTCGATCGTTTGGCTAATTTCTGGATCATCTCGTTTGCGACTTCACTCCCCACTTCTTCAGCAGAATTCATAAAAACAGCAATTTTTTTCTGTGGTTCTATGTTTAGTTCATGGATGGCTTTGAGAGAAGAAATGGCTATAACAAGCCCTGCTTTCATATCTAGAACTCCAGGGCCGAACACCTTATTTCCAGAAATATAGAAGGGCATATTCTTTATTTTCCCAACGGGCCACACCGTATCGATGTGGGTAAGGATGAGAATCTGCTCTTTTCTCTCCTTAGGTTTGAGGCGTGGATACTCTACCAGATGAAGATCTCCCAAGTCCTTGAATGGATAACGAGTGACCTTAGCCCCAGATTTTTGGAATTCTTTGGCCAGGAAAGAAGAACATTTATCGACAGCGTTCTTATCGGACGATGGTGATTCAAGGCTGACGATTTTTTTCAAGAGATTGATCATTTCTCCTTGACGGGATTTAAAATAGTGTTTAAATTCCATATCAATGGTTCCTTGTAATAGCTAATCTTATTGATTCTAAATGTATCACAGGTTGTAGGGAATCGCAAAGTGCAAAATAAAAAATTTGCCAGCTGCGTTTATGAATAATTCAGATGAAAGATGGATTATTCAGAAAGATTGTTGACATCGTATATTGATTTCATTACTTTTAGAGCATGAACTTCTTGATATTCCTAGGGGAAATTTCTTTTTTTATTTTGATAGGATTTTTCTTGGTATTCAATCTGTACAACCATAAGGAAAAAGAGGAGAAAGCGTTTCGTTCAAGCCTTTTAATTCTGCTCGGCTTGATTTCGGTGAATGTCTTTTTTCTCATCATGCCCGGTCTATTGAGAAATCTATTATTCTTGACTGTTTTCCTGGCGACTTTTGCCGCGTTTTTTATCATGTATTTTTCATCAAAACCGAGCGGAAACATTGAATTTATCGGCGAAAAGAAAAAAGTGGATGAAAGAGATACAATTTTTGCCAGATTCGAGCTCAAAGAAAAAGGTAAAAACTACAACGATTACTATAATCGTAGACCCGAATATAAAGCCACTGATGATGAGATCCGCAAGCTGCCCGATATTCTTGAGCCTGAACACATGAAAAAAGATCCCGTTCTTTTTTCCCTAACGGCTGCAGAGGATGATTATTTAAAACATCACATAAAACTTGTGAGTGGAGATGTCACCCTGGATAAAATTGAGTTATCACCCTTCGACAACACTCGGACTGTAAAAAATATCGTGAAGTATTTAGGGAGTGACATCTGTGGCGTGTGTGAGTTGGACCAAACCTATGTTTATTCTCATGTCGGCCGGGGGCCAGAACCCTATGGAATGGAGATAGAACTGAAACATAAGTATGCCATTGTATTTGCGATGGAGATGGACATCGAAATGATCGCTACCTCTCCGAAACCTCCCGTTATTGTTGAAACAGAAAAAAAGTACGTCGAGATCGCAAAGATCTCTGTTATAGTGGCTGACCTTATTCGCCGTATGGGCTATGACGCGCGCGCGCATATAGCAGGCAGCAACTATCAAGCAATGCTTGCGCCGCTCGGATGGCGAGCGGGACTCGGAGAGATCGGCCGGATAGGTATTTTGATCACAGAAAAGTATGGGCCGCGTGTTCGATTGGGACTTATCACTACGAATCTTCCCCTGACTCCGGATTCATCCAAAACTTTTGGTGTCCAAGATTTCTGCCAGAAGTGTAAAAAATGTGCGAACAACTGCCCAGCTCAAGCCATTCCTTACGGCGATAAGACGGAAGAAAAAGGCGTTTTGAAATGGGTCTTGAACAGAGAGGGGTGTTACAGATTTTGGAGAAAAGCCGGAACGGATTGTGCCATGTGTCTCTATGTCTGTCCTTATAGCAAACCTCAGAACTGGTTTCACGACTCGCTGAGAAAATTGATCTCTCAGTCCTCAACTGCGCAGAGAGTGTCCTTGTGGGCAGACGATTATTTCTATGGGGCCAATCCGTTACCTAAAGAGCCTCCCTTCTAGGACAATTCGTTGAAGAGAATTCATAAAATTTCCGATTCATTCCAAAAAGGAGTGATTTTGGAAAATTAAGGAGGGAGAGGTAATGATAACCAGCCGCCGTCAGTTTTTAAAAGGAATGAGTATAGGCCTTGGCAGTCTGGGGATGTTTGGCCTGGAACAAAAAGAGGCCGAGGCCGCATTTGCTAAAAAGCGCGGAGAGCTTAAGAATTCCACTGCTTTCGAGATCGCTCGGGACGAAAGCTATTGGTTCCATGCCCAACAGGCATTCGACATCGATCGAAGTATCATCAATCTCAATAATGGGGGAGTGCATCCAGCCCCGCGGATCGTCATTGATGCAGTCAAGCGCTATATGGACTGGTCGAACGGAGCTCCTGTGCTAAATTCATGGAGATACATGAGACCCCGAAAAGAACTGATCCGGAAGAAAATCGCCGATATGTTTGGGTGCTCTCCTGAGGAAATCGCTCTTGTCAGGAATGTGACAGAGGCTCTTCAGATCGCACTACTGGGTCTCGAATTGAAGGCGGGGGATGAAGTTCTCACCACACTCCATGATTATCCTTCGATGAAGAATGCGCTTTTACAAAGAGAAAAAAGAGAGGGGATCGTGGTCAAAACCTTTAATTTTCCCTATCCTCCTGAGAATCTGAGCGTGCTGACGGACCTTTTCGAAAAAAATATCACGCCGAAGACACGAATGATCTTATTGTGTCACATCACAAATTTAACAGGTCAGATTTTTCCCGTCAAAGAAATCTGTCAATTGGCAAGAAAGCATGGGATAGAAGTCGTGATTGATGGAGCACATGCATTCGCCCATTTCGAATTCAAACAGAAGGATTTGGATTGTGACATTTACGGAGCTAATCTTCATAAATGGATGATGGCTCCTATCGGGACGGGTTTTTTGTACGTAAAAAAGGACAGGATCAAAGATATTTGGCCATTGTTTCCAGCACCCGATCCACTCGGTGATGACATCCGTAAATTTGAGCATGTCGGTACGCAGCCCGAAGCTTTGAAGCTTGCGGTGGGTGAGGCGATCACTTTTCATAATGGTCTCGGTGGAACGAATAAACAAGAACGTTTCAGGTACCTCAGGGATTACTGGGCAAAAAACCTGGAAAAGTTAAGAGGTGTCAGGATCCTCACATCTTATTCTCCAGAACAATCTTGTGGAATCGGAACGTTTACGGTCGATCATATGGACATCCAAAAATTGTCCCGAGTTCTTTTTGAAAAACACAAGATCTACAACATTTCTGTTGGTGTTCCCAAAGACACAGTCGGGATCCGAGTGACTCCCAGTGTTTATACAACCCTCCGGGAGCTAGAAATATTTATTGAGGCTGTCGATCACTACGTTACGAATGGACTCTCTTCATAAAACACATATTTTGGTTCTGGAGCGAAAAACCACATCCAGAAAAAAACGATGAATAAAATGGATTGGGATCTCAAAAAGAATTTTGAGGCCATAAGGAAAGAGTTCCCAATACTGGCAAAGTGTGTGTACCTGATAAGTAACTCTCTGGGGGCTGTTCCCCGACAAGTTCGCGAAGATCTTATGGCTTATTATGGTCTTTGGTCAGACCAAGGTGTCAGTGCTTGGAGCCAAGAATGGTGGGATCTGGCTAGAAACGTGGGAGATCAAGTGGCCTCTCTTCTTCATGCGGAAAAGAACTCTGTGGCTATGATGACCAATGCCACTCATGCCCATTGGATCGCCCTCTCTACAAGATTCATGGTTAAAGATCGAAGCCGAAAAAAAATCATCATGACAGATCATGATTTCCCTTCGAGTCTTTATGCTGTACAAAAGATCAGTGAATTCATGAATTGGAAAGTCCAGGTTGTCCAAAGTTATGGTAAGCCTGGTATTGATGTAGAAAATATCCTTGAGCAGATCGATGATCAAACACTCTTTGTTGCAACATCGCATGTGTATTTCAAGAGCGCATATGTACAAGATGTGTCAAGAATTGTTGACCATGCCCGTCGTATGGGGGCTTGGGCAGTTATCGATGGCTATCATGCTCCTGGTTGCCTTCCTGTTAACCTCTCTGAGCTCGGTGCTGATTTTTATATCGGGGGGTGTCTCAAATGGCTTTGTGGTGGACCTGGGAATGCGTTCCTCTATGTCAGGCCAGAATTGGCATGCTCGATACAGCCTCAACTTACAGGATGGTTGGCCCACAGGTCCCCATTTTCATTCTCAGAAGACATGGACTACACACAGGGTTCATACAGATTTATGTCTGGGACGCCGCCCATTCCTTCTCTGTATACCGCCCAGGCGGGATTAAGCATAATAAACAGTATCGGAGTTCCACAGATCAGGCAGAAGTCTGTCTCTCAGACTAGGCTGATTATTGCCAATGCAAAAAAAAGGGACTTCGAGCTTTTTTCTCCTGAAGAGGACTCACTTCGAGGCGGTGCGGTTTCTGTCCATCTCCCGCACGCTTTTCAGGTCAAACAGGCACTCGAAGATCGACAGTTCAAAGTGGACTACAGGAAGGGGAAAAACAGCGAGCTGGATGTGATCCGAATAGGTCCGCATTTCTACACGCAGGACGAAGAGATCCATTATCTTTTTGAAACGATCGATAACATCTATGTAACACAGGAATACAGGTCGTTTCCTGAAGAAATAAAGCATGTCACGTAGGCAAACCACCCGCTCAATTGTACAATTTATTCCATTGCGGTATATTATGAAGGTGGATGGTATCAGACATGAATGCGCCAAAAAAATATCCACGACGTTTGTTTTTGCATAACGTATTTTTTGCACTCGGATCTTCTCTATTTCTTGCTACATCCCCTGCATTTTCATCTCGAAAAACAGGCCTATCATTCTCTGAAGAGACTGAGGATTACCCTTCCTATATAAAGCTATACAAATCAGGAGAACTTTCTCGGAGAGTCAAAAAGCTGAAATCCATACACGAAAACTGCCATCTATGTCCAAGAGATTGCCGGGTGGATAGGACCAAAGGACAATTGGGTCGATGCCAAGCATCCGACAGGGTCA
>WTAW01000357.1 GCA_013139435.1 Candidatus Aminicenantota bacterium
GTCCAAAGGAGTCACAGTTGCATTTATTGTGGACAATGGAGCTCCCATCGAATTCATCCAGTTCGATAAATAGGATAACTAAAATTCTTTGATAATCTTTTTTGACAACTCCTCTTTTTCTATGATATAAGGCGTAAGCTTTTCAATGAAGCATAGAGCATTGAAAAATTCGTATGAAATAATTTTGTGGAGGTCAAATGAAATTTAGAGTAAATCTATTCATCGTATTTTTGGGGATTGCTTGCGCTTTTTTATTTTTCTCGTGTCAACAAGAAGAATCTGTTCAAGCGGATGAAATCAAACCTGAAATGTCCGAAGGAGAGCTGGATGCCGATGTCCCGGCTTTGGACGATTTGCACGGAGTTGTTTACCCGCTCTGGCATGATGCGTATCCGGAAAAGGATTATGCACTGATCAAAGAATTGCTCCCAGAAGCGGATTCTCTAGCTCAACAACTGGATGAGGCAGAGCTGCCTGGGATCTTACGCGACAAAAAACTGGAATGGGAGAAAGGAAAAGAGAATCTAAAAAACTCTCTGCAGGATTTGCACCGGGCCGTCGAACAGGATGATCAAGAAGCCATGCTCAATCAGGTTGAGGCCTTTCATTCGGCATTCGAGAAGCTGGCCCGCATCATCCGCCCTGTGGTTCCTGAGCTAGAGGCCTTTCATCAAGAGATGTATAAACTCTATCACTATTACATGCCTAGCTATGAGCTGGACAACATACGATTGGCCGTGACAGCAATGCAAGAGAAATTGCTGCCTTTGAAGGAAGTCCAGTTGCCCCAACGTATTGCGGAGAGGCAGGGACAGTTCGACATTGCCGTCCAGGAACTTGAGCTCTTTCTCAACAGTTTGGCTGAAGCGGTTAAAAATGATGACGAGGAATTGATAAAGGAGGCGGTGGAGAACGTTCACACGGCCTATCAAAAAACAGAAGCAGTATTTGACTGATCCACAGCGCACTTCATCTGTGGGGAAGCGTTTCCAAATCTGTGATTGTATGAACACAAGTTGCGTTATTGGGACACACGGATAGAAGGTACTGTGCCGGCTGATCTGGGAGAGCAAAAAACAGTAATAAAGGCTCGACATTACTGGGTCTGGGGCCTGCCTTTATTTGTCCTGGTTTTGTCCGTATTCATTTATCTCTCCGATTCCAATTTATCCCTTTTTTTCACGATAAACAGCTTATCCGGCTACACAGGAGATTTGTTGTGGGTTGCTCTCACGTTTTTCTCTGATGGGCTAGTGTCATTCATCATTCTGCTCCCATGGATTAAAAGAAAGCCCCGGCTCATTTGGGCTGTTCTTCTTGCGGCGATTTTATTCACCATTTTCGGCCAGGGGATCAAACGAGTGGTGGATGTAGCAAGGCCACCTCAAGTATTGTCTCCAGATGTTTTCCATCTGATCGGCCCTGATTGGGGACAACATGCGTTCCCCTCCGGGCATGCAGCCATGATATTCATGCTGGCTGGTGCCTTTGTATTCACTATTTCCAGAACATGGGTACGATGGCTCTTGGTTGTGTTTGCCTCATTGATCGCTCTCTCTCGAGTGGTTGTGGGAGTGCATTGGCCTTTAGATATTCTCGCTGGTGTCGTTATCGGTTGGGTAGGTGTTTGGATCGGCCTCCTTCTCTCAAAATATTCCCAATGGGGTTGGAAAGGGATCGGACGAAAAATTCTCGGGGCTATTCTACTTATTGCCTGTGTCGTTCTCTTTTTTGTTGATTACACAGGATACCAAGGGATTATGGGTCTTCAGCGCGTATTAGCCGTCGTCTTCTTTACAATCGGTATGAACGAATACCTCAAGATCTATGGGTTCAATTTACCGGATTGGGTGAGAGGAAAAAAACAGAATAAATATAGCCATTGAAAAAAGATATTTTTTAGATATGATGATTGAAGACACGATCTCCGGATCTTTCCATCATGATATCCAATTTTCTATCGCAGGAGAAATGAAACCAAAATGAAAAAACTATCGGCAATCTTTTTTTGTTTGTGTTTGATATTTTTTTGCGGAGGATGTAGCAAGACTTATGAGGGCCCTCCAGCTGACCTCGTTATCAAAAATGCCAAGATTATCACCATCGATAAAGACAATCCTCGAGCTGAAGCTTTGGTAGTGAGAGATGAATTTATCATCGCTGTCACGACGAACGATAAAGTCGATCAGTATATCGAAGAAGGGACGACCACTGTGATCGATGCCAAAGGTCGCTTAGTCGTACCAGGTTTGAATGATGCACATATCCACTTCATGGGGGGAGGGCAGTCCATGATGCAACTGGATTTTCGTTATGTTCACGATGTTCAAACTATCCAGCAGATGGTGGCTGAGAAAGTGGAGCATGCCAAACCGGGTGAACTGATCAGAGGTAGAGGTTGGGAACACGAGACATTCCCGGACAAAAAATGGCCGACAAAAGAAATTCTCGATGCTGTCGCTCCCAATAATCCTGTGGTTTTGAGCCGGGCAGACGGCCATTCTTCCTGGGTCAATAGCTATGTTCTCAAGATGTCCGGGATCACGAAGAACACGAAGAGCCCTCCCAACGGAACTGTCGTTAAGGACCCCGTTACAGGAGAGCCGACCGGAATCTTAAAAGAGGGCGCTACGCGCCTCTTAAAAGTGAGGAGTTCTGTTCAGCTCACGCCGGAAGAAAACGAAAAGAGATCGGATGAAGCTTTGGAGTTAGCCCTCGCTGAAGCAAGGCGGACAGGTGTTACAAGCATACAACAGCTTAACGGACAATATAAGCGGTTCCAGAGATTCAAGGACGAAGGTAAGCTCACCTGCCGCGTGACTTTCAACATGGCTATTCCTCGTGATGATGTGGAGGAAAGATTAAAGAAACTGGATGAGCTTCGTAAAGAGTATCCTCCCGAAGATAACTGGATCCGGTTTGGGTATCTCAAGGTGTTTATCGATGGGACATTGGGTTCGGGCACTGCCCTGATGTTCGAGCCGTTTGAAGATGATCCCGGCACTAGTGGTTTGCCCATGATGCCCTACGAAAAATATGAAGAACTTATTGTTGCGGCAGATGCCATGGGTTTTCAGACGGGAACACATGCCATCGGAACAAAAGGAAACCATTGGGTCCTCAATGCGGTTGAGAAGGCGATGGAGGTCAATGGGCGAAGAGACCACAGGCACAGGAGCGAGCATGCACAGATCCTTATATCGGATGACATCCCTCGATTTGCAGAGTTTGGAGTCATTGCTTCAATGCAGCCAACACACTGCATCACGGATAAACGGTTTGCTGAAAAAAGGATTGGCCTCGAACGCTGCAAGGGTGCATATGCATGGCAGCGATTGCTTGATGCTGGAGTGAATGTCGCATTCGGTACGGATTGGCCTGTAGAACCCATCGATCCCCTGGAAGGGCTTTACGCTGCAGTCACAAGAAAGGACCGTGCGGGAGAGGAAGGCGAGGGATGGTTTCCCGATCAAAAACTCAGCAAGGAAAAAGCGATAGAGCTCTATACTTGGGGTGCTGCTTATGCGGAGTTTATGGAAGACCGCAAAGGGAAGATCAAGGTTGGCTACCTCGGGGATATGGTGATTTTCAATAATGATCTGATGACAATTCCTCCTGAAGAGATCATGCCCTCCAAAGTAGACTACACCATCGTCGGAGGGAAGGTCGTCTTCCAGAGAGAAGAAATCGACTGAATCTAGCGGATCCTTTCTTTTTTCTTTTTCCTTAGGAGTTGCGCTTACATAATAACATTGGACGTCTAGCTCCGTACCTTCTGTCTTCTTCGAATATTCTTATAAAAACAGAACTTCTTTGTGTCTGTTTTCGTATGTAAGATTGAAGAGGAGAACTGCGATGTGGAAGAATCAGACTTTAATCTTCTTTTGGATCCTGTTTATGGGTTTTGTTTTCGCTGCCTGTGTTGGTGTCGGAGAGACTGAAGTGGAAACACGCATAATAGAGCTCGGAAACGCTGATGGTGCCCTTGTGGAGTTGGATATGGGCGCAGGGGAGTTGGAGTTGCATGGAGGAGCCCGAGGACTTATGGAGGTCACTTTTACCTATAATGTCCATAAATGGAAACCTACAATCCATTACGAAATGGATGGAGGAGAGGCAATATTACAGGTTCGGCAGGGAAAAGCTGAAGGCATACCCATGGGAGATACAGAAAACAGATGGGATATCAGCCTCAACGAAACTGTTCCTATTGATTTAAGGATCGATATTGGAGCGGGTAAAGGAACCCTAGATCTGAGGGATATCCGACTGAATGACTTGGACATCGAAGCGGGTGTTGGTGAATTGATATTGGACTTGTCTGGAGAGAGAAGCCAAGATTTGGATGTGGACATCAAGGGGGGAGTCGGCAGTGCCACGATCACTCTACCTGAAGAAATCGGTGTGAGAGTCCGCGTTAATGGGGGAATCGGCTCTGTCCATGCCCATGGTTTGCATAAAGATGGTCAAGTTTACACGAATGATGCATTCGGGGAATCTGAAGTGGAGATATATATTCAGATCGAGGCTGGGATCGGGAGTGTCGAACTGAAGACGCGAAAAGCGAGTTTTGTGTAGGCAGTCCTCCTGCTTTATTAACCCTCCTTAATTCTAAGTATTTTTCTATTCATCTCAAAATAGGAAATATTTGGTTGTGTTCTGTGTTTCCGTCAGAATAGAATAGAACAGAGGAAAATGCAGGAGGAGAGACTATAAGCGAAAAAAAGACTATGCATCGTCGTGAGTTCCTCAAGGTATCCACCTTGGGAGCAGTAGGAGCGGGAATTCCTATGCATAAAGTGATAAGTAGCAGCGCTAGAGGCCGCACTCAAACGACAACGGACGAACTGAAAGTTAAAGAATACAGGATGCTCGGTCGGACTGGATTTAAAGTTTCGGATATTTCTGCTGGAGAACACCAGGGAAATGAAGCCATTCTCAGTACTCTTCTAGATGCCGGAGTCAACTATATCGATACAGGAGAAAGTTACGGAAGGGGAAGGGATGAACGAGTCATCGGCCAGGTCGTTAAAAAGCGTGACCGCAAATCTGTATTCATTACGACAAAGCTCTATCTGAGTAAGGACCGGACAAAGAAAAGTATCATCGAGCGAACCCGAAAATGCCTCGAAAGGCTCCAGACAGATTACATTGACTGTATGATGATCCACAGCGCACAGAATGTCGGGACGATCAAAGAGAAAGGCTTCCATGATGCCATGTCTGAGTTAAAGACCGAAGGGCGTGTGCGTTTTGTGGGCATATCCAATCACGGTACTCATTGGGGAATCCTCCAACCTGAAGAAGCGATGGAGAAGATTCTGCTCGCAGCAGCGGAAGATGGGCGCTTCGATGTGATGCTGTTGGTTTACAATTTTTTAGCCAAGGAGAATGGAGAGAAAGTTCTTAAAGTTTGCGCTGAAAAGAACATCGGGGCCACTCTGATGAAAACAAATCCTGTGGCCGATTATCTCTATTTCAAAAGTGAAGTCGAACAGCTGGAAAAGGAGGGAAAGGATATCCCAGGATACCTTAAGAAAGTGCTTCCCAGGTATGAACAGTTGGTGGAAGAAGCTCAAGAATTTATAAAAAAGCACAACTTGAAGAACACCCATGAGATCAGAGATGCTGCTATTCGTTATGCGCTGAATAATCCTCATGTCCATACGGTTTGTGCCACATGCAATACCTTCGAAGAAGTTGAGGCTTTTCTTAAGCTTTCTGGAGGCCGTTTCACACCACAGGATAAGAAAATACTAGCGGCTTATGCACAAGGATGCGGCATTTTCTACTGTCGGCATGCTTGCGGCCTGTGTGAGTCGAGCTGCCCAGATCATGTGCCTGTGAACTCCATCATGCGATATAATCACTATTTCGTTGCTCAACATCGAGAAAAGTATGCGATGCAGAAATACTCCGGGCTGCCCACAGCAAAAGCTGATCGATGCCTGGATTGTGAAGGACAGTGTGAAGCAGCCTGTCCGTTTAACGTCCCCATTCATGCACTCCTTTGTAACGCCCATCACAGCCTCACTTTTGCCTAGCACTCTCAGTCGTTCTCTTGAACGCATTGATCGAAAAGCCAGTGGAATCTTTGGTCGGACTGACATTTACAGCAGTTGGGATCCCCATTTATTATATTTGGAAGAGAAGGACGAGGCTCAACGAGCAGGATATTTTGAAATACCAGAAAGGAGACAGAGGAAATGCTCAAGAATGAGGGGGGAAAACTTACTAAAGTTGCGGTTTGCACTCCCGGAAAGGAATATTTCAGCGTTGCGGATCTCAAATCCCATAACATTACAGAAGTCCCAAATGCCGGGAGGACTCTAGAGCAATTCACACTTATAAAATCCATCATTGAAAAGGTCGGATGTGATGT
>WTAW01000048.1 GCA_013139435.1 Candidatus Aminicenantota bacterium
CAAGGATTATGTCACGGATCTTCCCGATATGAGAGCCCGCTACATCCGTATCAAAGCCAGGAATGTGGGCATTTGCCCTGACTGGCACCCCGGTGCAGGCGGAAAAGCCTGGCTTTTCTGCGACGAAATCATCATCGAATAAAAAAGGGAACGGACCTTAACTTTGTGAAAATTAGCGTGTCCCTTTAATTGACTACTTTTTCTTCGAAACGCGGTCGATGGGTGCTGGACGTGGTGTGTGCTTGAACGGATCTTTCTCGAGGAGCCTAAGGGCCTCTTCCACAGCTCTTTCCAACTGCGGATCTTTCCCTTGGATCACCAACGCCGGTGTCATCTCAACATCAATATCCGGGGGTACACCCTCATTCTCCACATCCCATTCACCCTCGATGTTATAGAATGCAAGATTCGGCGATGAGATGAAGCCTCCATCGATCAGGTCCACTCCGCCGTGATGGCCGACCAGGCCACCCCATGTTGTCTTCCCGATCAGCGGCCCGATCTTTCTGAACCGAAAATAATAAGGGAGTGCATCTCCTCCCGAGCCTGCCCGCTCATTGATGATCATCACTTTGGGGCCGAAAATTTGAGCTGTGGGAGTTGGAGATTCTTTTCCATCTCTTGTTGCGAAATAATTCATCAGCGGCCTCGACATCAAGTCCACAAAATAGTCGGCTGCTGAACCTCCTCCGTTAAATCTCTCGTCGATGACTACGCCCTGTTTATCCTGCTGAGCAAAATAATACCGGTTGAAATTCACATAGCCAGCTTCAGCGGTGTTCGGCAAATAGACATAAGCCAAGCGGCCATTAGACATTTTATCCACCTTGCGGCGATTGTCCTCGATCCAGTTTCGTGTCCTCAACTGCCATTCGGCGTCTATCGGAACCACAGTGATGAGACGGGATTCTTCCTTCGTTGGCTTGTCATTGATTCTGATAGTCGTCTGCTTCCCTGTTGTCCCTTCGAAAAGCCGATACAGGTTCGTCGGAGCCTTAAGCTCGAGTCCATTCACTTCCAGGATAATGTCCTCTTCTTTCACATTCAATCCCGGTGCTGTGAGTGGCGCATTCAATCCTGGGTTCCAATTCTCCCCTGTGAATATCTTGGCGATCTTGTAGTATCCATTTTCGATCACATAATCAGCTCCAAGCAGGCCCACCGTAACTCTATCAACCCTGGGAAGTGCTCCCCCAGCGGCCCAGGAGTGGCCGATGGTCAGCTCTCCTATCAGGTTCTGGAGGATATAGCTCAAATCGGAACGATGGGCCACATGTTTCAGAAAGGATTTGTACCTTACGTACATGGCATCCCAATCTGCGCCGTGCATTTTGGCATCGTAGAGATAGTCTCGATTGATGCGCCAGCCTTCGTGATAGATCTGTTGCCATTCAGCCACAGGATCCACACGCATCTGGAGGTCTTCTGTTTTGATCTTGCCGTCTCCCACTTTGGCCTTTTTCGCGGTGTCGATGATGCCGAATGTCTTCTCCGCTGAATAAAAGAGCTTCTTTCCATCCGCGGAAATTGTATAGCCACTGATCTCGGATATGAAAGGCGTGGATTCCCGCTTTTTCAGTTCGTATTTATGGAGGGACACTCCTTGTTGATTGGGAATACTTTCCGCGTAGAAAAAGACTCCTTCTTTCGCCGCCTTCAGTTGACTGTAATTGCGGAGCGGGATGTCTACCGCCAGAATACGCTGGTCGATGCCTTTGAGATCGATGCGCACATTAACTTCTTTTTTCTTATCCTTTTCTTTATCCTCTTCGTTGCCTTTTTCTTCTTTTCCTGGCTCGATCTCGTCCTCTTCCTTCTTTTCTTCCTCGTCCTTTTCAGCTCCCTCTTCATCGCTTTCAGGGAGAAGAGGGGAGGGATCTTCAGCGCTTAGGACAACCAGATAGACGCCTCTCGTAAATGGCCGTTCATAAGAGGACATATCTAACCATCCCGTGTTGAGTGCGAAATTGGTGCTGGCGAGAAAGTAGAGATGCTTCCCTCCTGCATCAAATGCCGGGGAGATAGCATCGCTAAGCCCATCCGTGAGCTGAAAAGATCTTCCCTTCTCCAAGGAATAAAGAAAAAGGGCGTGCATGTAGTTATCCAAGCGCTTGGAGTAGGCGATCCATTTGGAATCCGGCGACCAAACATGGTCGAGAGAACGGTAAGGATGATCGTAAGTGTCCTTATCGATCTTGGTCGCCTTTCCGCTTGTCACATCCATGAACCAGAGATTGAGGCGCTTGTCTGCAAAAGCGATTTTTTTTGAATCCGGAGACCAGACAGGTTGGTAATAAAAAGAGGGGTTCTCCAGTGTGATACTGCGGGCTTGTTTTTGTCCTTTCTGGTCGATGATCTTCAGCTCATACTCGCCGCTTTCGTCAGAGAAATAAGCAATCTTTGTGCCGTCAGGCGACCATGTGGGGTAGCGGTCGTTGGCACCAGGACTTTGGGTGAGGTTTCGTGCATCGCCCTTTTTTGCGGGAACAGTGAAGATATCCCCTCGGGCTTCTATCACAGCTCTCACACCTGTGGGTGAGATGTCCGCGCTTTTTATGAGATTGGAGACTTTGGCAAAATAGGGCCTTAATCCTGGGAGGTCTCCTCTGATCTCCACATGAAGTTGAGAGGATTGTCCGGAAGAAGGATCATAGATATGGAGATAACCGGCCTGTTCATAGACGACGACACCTCCTCCTGCCCGAGCACGCTTAATGTCATAGTCTTCATGGAAGGTGAGCTGCTTTACTTCTTTGATGTTGACATCATATGAGAATAGATTCATCGAATGGTTGCGGTCAGAGATGAAATACACGGTATCGCCCATCCACATGGGATCGGTGTCATTGCTGTTTTCGCGGGGGATTTTTTTCAGGTCGAAATCGTCCAGATCGATGAGCCAGACCGCATTTGTTTGGCCGCCCCGGTAATGGCGCCATGTCGTCGTTGCATTTGGCAAGCGGACATAAGCCATCCGTTTGCCATCGGGGGAGTAAACTCCTTTATCCGCCATGGGAAGGGGCATTGGCTCTGGCATTCCCCCGTCGATGGAGATCGTCCACAGACGATTGAAAGGAATGGGGACTGTATCTCGTCCCGATGCAAACAGGACTTTCTTTCCGTCGGGAGTCCACCCTCTTACGGTGTCACCATAAGGGTGGTATGTCAGCCGTTTGGGTTCGCCACCTTCCGCAGGCACTATGTAGACATCGGTGTTTCCGTCGTATTGGCCGGAAAATGCGATGTATTTTCCATTGGGGGAGAAGACCGGATTTATCTCAGTCCCATTGTGAGTGGTGAGCCTGCGGGCATCACCTCCGGATCTGGGGACGATCCAAATGTCATTGGCATAGACAAATGCGATTTGATGCGCGTTAACTGTGGGTTCCCGCAGCAATCGGGCTTCGTCTGCCGCGATCGGATGAGCTAACCCAATCAATGAAAATCCAAACAACAGAATGATAGACCATTTTTTCATGGGGATGACCTCCTAGGGTGATTGAGCCTGATAGATATAAAGCATTTTTAATTCTTGAACTGAATTTAAAGGCTGTATCATAATTGATATGTTTAAAAATTACAAAAGAATATGAGTCATACGATGTGTTATACGAGTTGCTCCGTAATTTGGTTTTTTTGCTGGAAATTGCTGTCTATCCGAGAAGTAAGCCTTCCTCCCATCCGAAGTTTTCGACTTTGATGTTGTCCCAGTTGCTCGTGCCCAATCCATAGACTTTGTCGGCGGCTTCAATGCACAGTGGGGGTGGGGAGAGCGGCCATGGTTCTCCTCGCATGGCTTTCCTTTTTTCCATGATGATGCGGAGGCAGACTGTTTCTACGGCGACTGGATCTGTTCCTGCGATCAAGCCATTGTATGCCCATTTGTAGCGAGGATCCACTTGGGGCCCTTTATCACAGAGCGGATGAAGGGCATCGATCAACATCAGCTTGGTTTTTCCTTTCACCATTGGAAGGTTCCAAATCTCTCCCAGTTTGGCGCTGTTTTCGTCATGGTAGTTTCTGGGACTTCCTGAGTACATGATGTAGAGTTTCATGACCGTGCCTATTCCGGTCAGCCAGTGGGCTTTGAGGCCTGGAAGCCCAATGAGAGCCGTGCATGACTTGGGTTTGTCAGGACCTCCCTGGGCATCACGAATTTTTCCTTCGGAAAATCCGGCCTCGATGAGCGAACCTTTTACCGCATCCACCACCTCTTGATGAGTGGGATTGAGATGTGGTGTGGGCACAAGTCCTATGGTGTCGTTGGGTTTGAGAAGGCTGTTCCAGGCGTCCTTTGGGGTTTTTTGTCCAGTACATTTGATCAGTGTCTCGTTGAGCATGGCCTTCAAAACTGCAGGATCAACAGTATTACTGGCATCCATAGCATTTTTATCACGGACAATGGTCACAAGAGTTGAGCCAGTCGACTTGCTTCCTGCGGTAACAAACTTGGGTCCCATGATGGATGCTCCCAGAGTTGCACCTATGGTGCCGCGGAGAAAATCTCTTCGTGTCAGTGCCTTTCCTTTATAATGCATGTCACACCTCCTTTTCGTGTTGAATTATTTGATTTGAAGGATTATTGCCCCGGCCGTTTCTTCGTCAGG
>WTAW01000356.1 GCA_013139435.1 Candidatus Aminicenantota bacterium
CTTTTAAGCGGGGAGGAGTACAAAGAGCTTGAAGATCACATAAACGGGTGTCCTCTCTGCCAAAAAAGCAGAGCAGAGTACCAGAATATCTTCGAAGTTCTGCAAAAAACGGATTTTCCCGAACCCAAACCCTACTTCTGGGAACGTCTGCGTCCCAGATTAAAAGAACAAAAAACATTTGAACCGTGGCAATTGTGGAAGCAATGGGGATTACGAGCCGTCCCATTGTCACTTCTTCTCGTCCTTTTCCTTGCTTCCGCGATCCTCTTTTTCGGGCCTCAGCCCAGAGAAGAATTCAGCCAGTCAGGCATCTTGCTCTTTGAAGACCAGAGCCCTCTCCAGGACACAGGAGACATTCTGGATCAGGAAGGTGTCGAGGACAAAAACATGATGTTGATCTTTGCTTCCCTGGAAGAACAGCCTAGTTCAAGGAGACCACTCCCATGAAAAACAATTATAAACTCTGGATAATACTATCCCTGATTGTCGTCTTTATTGCGGGTGTTATCAGCGGGATTCTGATAGATAAAAACGTGTTGAATGAACGGAAGCCTGACACGCGAAGACGAAGTTCTACGCATTTTCCCACCCTCGAGATAATGGCTGAGGAACTGGCGCTCTCTGCCGAACAGCAAGAGCAGATCAGAGAGATCTTCCAAAACAACGAAGAGCGTTTCAAAAATTTGAGGAGCGACATGCACAGGAGCTTATCGGACATCCGGGCACAACTGCTCACAGATATCAACTCCGTGCTCACCAATGAGCAAAAAACCAAATTCGAGGCGATAATCGACAAATACAGATCTCAAAGAAAAAGAGAGTACGAGGAAAGGAAAAGGCGACAGGAAAAGTCCGATGGGAATAAAGGAGACCATAGATGAAGAAGAAATGGATGATCGGCGCAGCCGTCCTTGTCGCTGTGGCAGTGATCGTCTTCGGTCTTACAGCTCTCAACAAGAACAACAGTAATGGCGTGAGGTTCAAAAAAGAGGCCATAAAGAAAGGGAGTATCGAGGCTCTGGTTGTCACAACAGGGACTCTGAATCCTGTCATAACCGTGGATGTGGGCAGCCAAGTTTCGGGAAAGATCGAGGATATCTATGTGGATTTCAACTCAGAGGTTAAGGAAGGACAGATCATCGCCAGGATCGAGCAGTCCTCTTTCCTTACTCGGGTCCAACAAAACAAAGCCAACTACCAGAGTGCCGTAGCGTCGGTAGAGAAATCCAAGGTCATGCTTGAAAGCAACAAGAAAAAACTCGACAGAGCCTTGGACCTATTCAATAAAGACCTGATCTCATTTGAAGAAAAAGAAACCGCAGAAACACAGTACTACAGTTCCAAAGCCGACCTGCAGTCTTCTGAGGCGAAGCTTGAACAATCCAAATCTCAGCTGGAATCAAGTCATGTCGACCTGGACTACACGATCATCAAGTCTCCCATTAACGGTGTTGTTATCAACAGGAATATTAACGTGGGACAAACGGTGGCGGCCAGCTTTCAGGCCCCTGTCCTCTTCCAGATCGCCAACGATTTGCGCAAGATGCAGGTGGAGTGCAGTGTCGACGAAGCAGACATCGGGAAGGTTAAGGAAGACCAGAGCGTGACTTTTACTGTGGATGCCTTTCCAGATGATAATTTTTCCGGCAAGGTGAGCCAGGTCAGGTACTCTCCAGAAATCGTGCAGAATGTCGTCACTTACACGACCATTGTTGCCGTTGAGAATCCGGAGATGAAATTGCGGCCGGGAATGACGGCCACGGTTTCTATGGTTGTGGGCGAAGCTAAAAATAAACTGCTCGTCCCCAATGCTGCCTTACGCTTCACACCCCAATTCACTCCGGAAGAGATGCAGGAGATGTTTGAAAACATGAAAAGGGAGAGACAGGCGAGAAGAGGAGAATCTGCACAAGCAGGAGGACAAGGCACTCCATCCGGACGCCAATTCGGGATGGGTGGTGGCCATGGGATGCAGAGGACCCCAAGGAAAGATGTCGGACGCGTCTGGATAGAGGATGAAAGCGGAAACCTCAAACCCGTCATGATCCGAATTGGCGTCACAGACAACACATACACCGAAGTTGTCAGAGGGGAGTTGGAAGAAGGGCAAGAGGTCATCATCGGAGAAGACGGAGGCGAAGGAGGAAGAGACTCCAACTCCAGCGATGCGATGAGGCGAGGCATGTTCATGATGCGGCGGTAAATCACCTTTGTCGGTTGATCGTTTTTAAAGAAAAAACAGCAGCTAGGAAATTCAAAATGGAAAACAACAATCTCATACAGCTGAAAGACGTTACACGCGTCTACCAGATGGGTGATACAGAAGTCAGAGCACTGAAAGGGATATCATACATTATCAAACGAGGGGACTTATTGGCCATCATGGGGCCGTCCGGTTCCGGAAAATCCACGCTGATGAATATCATCGGTTGTCTGGATAAGCCATCGGATGGAAAGTATTTCCTGGAAGGCCAAGAAATATCGACCTTTAACAAGAATGAGCTGGCACGGATGCGGAACAAGAAGATCGGGTTTGTCTTCCAGAATTTCAACCTCCTCTCAAGGACTACAGCCCTGGAAAACACAGAGCTTCCTCTGCTTTATTCGGATGTGCCCAGCAAAAAATCGCGGGAGATGGCGCTGAAGGCCCTTGAAATGGTCGGACTCAAAGGTCGCGAGCTCCACAAAACAAATCAGATCTCCGGAGGCGAGATGCAGAGAGTGGCCATTGCCAGAGCACTTGTCAACGACCCCTCCTTAATACTGGCTGATGAGCCCACGGGTAATTTGGATACAAAAACAGGGCAAGAAATCATGGAGATCTTCACAACCCTTAATAAAGAAAAGGGGATCACCATTATTCTTGTGACGCATGACCCTGAAGTCGCAGAGATTACAGAGAGAAGAGTCTACTTGAGAGACGGCGAAATCGAGCGGGAAGAGGAGAGTTGAGATGAATATCGCAAAAACGGCAAAGGTTTCGTTGCTGGCACTGAATCGTAACAAAATGCGCTCTTTTCTTACAGCACTGGGCATCATCATCGGCGTCGGTGCTGTGATCGCCATGGTCAGCATTGGTCAGGGAGCTAAAGCCGAAATCGAGCAGAGGTTCACCGAGATGGGAACAAACCTCCTTTTTGTCCGGCCTGGCAGCATGTCATTTCGCGGCCGTCATGGCGGGGGAGGCAGTTACACGACCCTCAAGGAATCGGATGCGAAGGCGATATTAGAGAACTGTGATGCTGTTCAGTACGTCTCCCCGAATGTGAACACGAGAGCACAAGTGGTCTTCGGCAATAAAAATTGGAACTCTTCGATCTACGGTGTAGGTGATAGATATCCACAAATACGCAACTGGGACGTCGAATATGGCGTTTTCTTCGATGAGAACCAGGTGAGAACCGGCCAGAAAGTCTGTGTGTTGGGGAGTGAGGTGACTGAGAATCTTTTTGAGGGGGCTGACCCCATCGGAGAGATCATTCGACTCAACAAAATTCCCTTTCGCGTGCTCGGGGTTCTGAAAACAAAGGGTGAGGCCGGGGGTTGGGGCAGCAGAGACGACATGATCGCAGTGCCCTACACAACAGCTAAAAGCCGTCTTATGAACATTGACTACATCCAGTCCATAGATGTTTCTGCCGTCTCTGCAAAAAGGACGGATGAGGCGGCAAGACAAATCGAAGAGCTCCTCCGGACCCGGCATAAAATCGCTCCGGGCTCAGAGGATGATTTTAATGTCCGGAACATTTCGGACATCGCCGAGGGAGCGTCGGAGGCCACACAGATCCTGACCATTCTCCTTGGAGGGATCGCATCCATATCCCTTCTTGTCGGCGGCATCGGCATCATGAATATCATGCTGGTCTCTGTCACTGAGAGGATCCGAGAGATCGGGATCAGAATGTCGGTCGGAGCCCGAGAGATCGATATCCTTCTCCAGTTTCTGACTGAAGCGGTCGTGTTGAGTGTCCTGGGAGGTGTTCTGGGGATCTGCCTTGGACTTGGAAGTTCGAGCCTGATCTCGAAGCTTGCCGGGATGAAAACACTGGTTTCGATCGGGTCGGTAGCCCTTGCCTTTTTCTTTGCCGGCTCTGTGGGTGTGTTTTTCGGTTTCTATCCTGCCCGCAAGGCGTCCAAGCTTGACCCCATCGAGGCATTGAGGTACGAATAACATTTAACGTATTGGAGGTTAAAGATGATTAGAAGAGCAAAAGTGACAATGACAGTATTGCTATTGATTATGGGGATGTCTGTGTATGGCCAACAGGAAGCGCCAAACATCTCACTTTCTCTCAAAGACTGTATTGTCAAAGCTATGGAGAATAACCTTGGTTTGGCTGTCGCTGTTTTGACTCCACAACTCAGAGATATCAGCGTGTCTCAGGCCAATGAAAAGTACCTGCCAGTTTTCAGCTTTGGTTTTAATATAAACGACCAGCAACAACCGTCTTACTCCTTTCTGGATGCAGCGGATGTTCTTACGGCGTCCTTCAATGAATACTCCGCTGATCTTTCACAGGAAATCCCGGGAGGTGGAAACTTTTCCATCCGGCTCAATACATCCAAGTACGACACAAACAGAACCGGTACGACGATCAATCCCAGCTACCGTGCCCAACTGAGGTTTAATTATACGCAGCCGCTACTTAAAAATTTCGGCATGATGGCCTCCAAAAGAGACATCATCATCGCCCAGACCAACCTCACGATCTCAGAGAAAGACTTAAAAAGAGCTCTGCAGAACACTGTGTACAGCGTGGAACAGGCGTACTGGAATCTCGTCTTCTCCATAGAAAATCTGAAAGTGTCCCAGCAATCTTCAAAATTGGCTCAAGACCTGCTGGAGAAGAACCGGCTGGGAGTTGAAGTGGGAACGCTGGCTCCGATCGAGATCATAACCGCCGAAGCACAAGTCGCCCAGAGAGAGGCAGACATCTTGGCCGCAGAAGCCGAGGTCAGGAACAATGAAGACAGGCTCAAGCAGGTGATCAATCTCGCGGCGGATACCGAAAATTCGGATTTTCTCCAAATCACCCCTGTGGAGGAACCGAGTTTTAAAGAGTTGGATATCAATCTGGATCAAGCACTGACAACGGCCTTGCAAAACCGGCCGGACCTGGATTCCACTCGCCTCGGCATCCAGAATTATGAGATCAACATGAGTTATGCCAAGAACCAATTGCTCCCAGGGTTGAACCTCAATGCATCTTACTGGAGCCCGGGTGTCTCGGGTGACCAATTGATTTATGACCCGGATGATCCTTGGAGCGGACCGATCGGCTCGATCCCTGGGGGGAGGGAAGATGCATTCAAGGATGTCTTTGGATTCAAATACAATAACTGGGCTGTCGGTCTCACCCTGGACTTTCCGCTCAACACCATCGTCTCCCGCGCTGCTTATGCGCAGGCCAGAGTCGATCTGGAACAGGCTCAGTTGCGGCTCAAAGAACAGGAGCAGCAGATCTATACGGACCTTAAAATCGCAGTCAGGGCTGTGAAAACCAACTTCAAACGGATCCAGGCTCTTAAAGTCGCCAGAGAATTGGCGCAGAGACAACTGGAAGCCGAGGAAGAAAAACTCAAAGTCGGGCTATCCACGAATTACTTTGTCCTTCAGTACCAGAGGGACCTGGCGACAGCCCGATCGCAGGAGATCCGTGCCATTATCGATTACGTCCTATCTGTTGCGGTCTTAAACAGGGATATGGGCGTAAGCCTTGACGAACAGAACATCCAGATTTCTGGATTATGGAATAAGTAAGAGGTGAGATTTAAAGCCATTTGCCTTGTGGCTGCACTCCTTCTTTGCTCTCAATTCCTATCTTCCAGCACTGTCGATCCAGCCTCATACAGAGTTATCGTCCCCGCCTTCGATAATCCTCCCAAGATCGATGGAAAATTGGATGAGCCCTTCTGGGAGAATGGGGCTATTCTCGAGAACTTCACTCAATACGAACCGGTGGAAGGGAGTGAACCCACCGAAAAAACCGTGGCCTACATCGGATACGATGCAAACAATCTCTATATCGCTGTTCGCTGCTACGACTCCAACCCTAAGGCCATAAGAGCCTGTCTCACCCAAAGAGATAAGGTCATGGGCGATGACGAAGTCACCGTCTATCTGGACACATTCAATGATAAAAAGCGGGCCTTCGCCTTTCTGATCAACCCCTGCGGGGTGCAATCCGACGGCATATATGTCGAATCCGGTGGAGGGCGGAGAGGCCGCGGCCGGGGAGGCGGTTTCGACCGGATCGATAAAACCTGGGACACCTACTTCACCACCGATGCCCACATGGATGACGAGGGCTACACAGTCGAGATGGCGATCCCGTTCAAAAGCCTCCGATTTCCTCACTCCCAGCAGCAACTTTGGGGAATGCAGATCAAGCGGAATATCCGGAGAAAGAACGAGGAGATCTACTGGTACCCCCGGTCCCGCGACATCAATGGATTCCTGATCCAGGCCGGGACCATACAGATCGATGGCAGCCTGAACAAGGGAAAGAACTTCGAGGTCATGCCTGTCGTGACCGGACTGAAGGAAAAAGAAGAGAAATTCGATCCGGAAGCCGGATTAAACTTGAAGTACGGCATCACTTCCGACCTGACTGCGGATGCCACCATCAATCCGGACTTCAGCCAGGTGGAAGCGGATATGCCCCAGATCGACGTCAACCAGCGCTATGCCCTCTATTATCCGGAGAAAAGGCCATTCTTTCTCGAGGGCAAAGACTACTTCGACACACCTCTTGAATTGCTGTACACGCGGACGATCGTCGACCCCGCATGGGGATTTAAGCTTACCGGCAAAATCGGGAAGACAACTATGGGTGTTTTGAGCACATACGATCTGAACGCCACGGCGATCAATATCCCAGGAGAAGATAGTGAAAATGGGGAAGAAGACCTGATCCAAAAAGGATACGTGAATGTGTTCCGCCTGAAACAAGACCTCTTCACCGAATCATATATCGGGCTCATCATCACTGATAAAGAGATCAGAGAATCCGGGGGCGCATCCATTTCCGATTACAAC
>WTAW01000369.1 GCA_013139435.1 Candidatus Aminicenantota bacterium
AATCCCTGGAAATCAAGGTCCATTACTACAAAAGATACCACACAAATAGTAAAACTATCAGTTAAAAGTCAGACTCTTGTCACATATTGTATATATTTTAAGTTATTCTTTATTTTCCCCAGAGAAAGATGAAAATGTCGTGAAATAATTAATTTAACGATATTCTAATTATTGTTGCTGAAGTAGAATTTTGCTTGAATCTCAGACCTCAATATTCTCCCATTCGTGTTTAACTCTTTCCATGAGCTTCTTGAAACGGGACTCGCTCCTGATGTTTTCGAGGAAGGGGTCTTGCTCGTTTAATAAAGGGTAATTTACCAGACCAGCATTGACTGCACTCTCCAGCCAATTCAGGGCTTCCTTTTTTTCATCAAGTAAGGCAAATACGCCGGCCAGGTGATGGGAAAACAAACAATCCCGCTGGCAGGTCTTTTTAAAATCCGAGGTCATTTCCTGAAACGCTTTGTCCTTCTCACCTTGCAGCCCATACATCAGCATTAACCCAAGTTTAGTTAAGACACTATCCGGTTCTATTTTTGCACTCTGATCAATAATGGAAAACGCCTCATCATTTTTATTGTTATAGGTTAATATCAAGGCATGATACCACCGGCTGAAGGGATTTTCAGGATACATTTCATACAATCTTCTCCACGCTTTAAGTGCTTTGTCATATTGTCCACTATAAAAATGAAGTGCTCCCTGAACAACATTAGGAGGAAAATCAAACGGATCGATTTGCAAAACCCTCTCACATATGGATTCAGCAGCAGATATCTTTCCAAAAAACATATAGATTACTGCAAGTGTAGCTAGTGCGAAGGAATCATTTGGAGTGATTGCTAGGGCCTTCTTAAGATGATGGGCAGACTTAAGTGGCTCTCCAATGGAATACATCCCCCCAAGAAAGACATGGGCTTTTGGAAATTCTGGATCAATAGCCAAAGCCTTATTGATATGTTCTTCGGCTTTCACAAAATATTCCTCTTGCTTAGCACCGATATTGACTAGATTGATGTATGCAAAGGCCAAACCTGAATGAAGAAGAGCATTATCGCCTATTATATTAAGGGCGTTTTTAAGATATCGAATGGCTCTGTCTATGGCCTCTTCATTAAACGTTAAAATCTCAGCATAAGCTTTGAGATAAAGTTCATAAGCTGGGACATTTTCAATAGGCCGTTCAGACATTCTTCGGTTTTCTTCAGGTGAGAGCTTAAGCTGAAGCGCCTCTACAATGGATCGAGATACTGTTTCCTGGATATCAAACACATCATCCAGCGTCCCACTGTACTTTTCTGCCCAAAGATGCATGTCGTTGGCTGCCTCAATCAACTGAGCAGTAATACGGAGGTTATTCCCCGCCTTGCGGACACTCCCCTCAAGCACATATTGAACTTTCACTTCTTGTGCTATCGTATTAATCTTCTTTTTTGTTCCTTTAAAGGTCATGGCAGAACTTCTAGAAATAACTTTCAGCGTTTGGACTTTAGAAAGGTCAGAGATGATTTCTTCTGTCATTCCATCACAGAAGTACTCTTGTTCGGGATCTGGGCTCAAGTTCTCAAAAGGGAGTACCATAATCGACTTCTCGGCCTTAGGGAAAGAAATTGAAAGCCTCAAATCCTGAATCAGCTCTTGGATTTCCTGATATCTTTCGTTCGTCTTTTTTGCTAACGCTTTTTCAACTGTCTGCTCTATGTGACTGGGAATATCAGATCGGAGTGAAGTGATGGGTCTTAGATTCTCATTGAGAATTGAATAAATCAGAGCATGTTCTTGATCTTTCTCAAAAGGTCGCTCACCTGTGAGCATTTCGTACATCATCGCACCTAATGACCAAATATCCGTCCTGTGATCGACTTCTTCACCTTTCGCTTGCTCGGGAGACATGTAGGCCACTGTTCCCATGATTGTGGATGGTTTCGTCAGGTCAACTCCCCAAGAGAGTTTCGCCAGTCCAAAGTCGGTGATCTTCGCTTGCCCCTCATCATTTATCATAATGTTTGCTGGTTTGATGTCCCGATGAACGATCCCCTTTTTATGGGCTTCCTTTAGTCCCGCTGCAACCTGAAGAGCAATATCTTTGGCCTCGTCTATGGTTAAAGGTCCCTCTTTAAGCTTCTCCTTAAGGTTTTGGCCTTCGATATAAGACATAGCGATAAAGGTTTGCTCATCAGCTTCATCAACTTCATATACAGTGCAGATATTTAAGTGTTCTAAAGCAGCCGCTGCCTGTGCTTCTTGGATGAACCTCTTTTTAGCCTCTTTATCCTGCGTTAATCCAGCAGGGAGAAATTTAAGAGCTACGATGCGCTTAAGCCTAATATCTTTGGCTTTATAGACTACACCCATGCCGCCTTCACCTAGCTTCCCCATGATTTTGTACTTTTTTGCAATAATAGTGTCTTTCCTAAGCTCTCTGGTGGGTGTTTGAAGGGTTTTAGTGACAGAAAGCTCCTTTGCAGGCTTCAAGGCTGTAGCACATTCCTTGCAAAACTTGGAATCATTAGGATTGTCAGTGTCGCATTGATGGCATTTGATAGTCACAACTTACCCCATAAATTACATGACCAGAAAATACCAAGGAACGCTAAAAGAGTCAAATGAAAATAGCCTCAAGACGAGACTCGATAGCATTGTCGGCTTCATGCGCTTGTTGGGCAGCGACGTCTACGAAAAACACGGTGTCAAGCGTTTTCGGCCAAGACTTGCTCTAGCCAACCTGCTACATACTCTGCAATCTCCTGCCAGCCTGGCTCTGCAACAACCCAGTGTGCATGATTTTCGAATTCTTTGTAGGTTGAGACGGCCTTGTATTTCTTGGCTACTTGCCGAACAACCGAAGCAGGCGTGATCCTGTCTTCGGCTCCGGCAATCACCAAGACAGGACAAGTCACTTTTGACTTGTCAACTTTGGATGCTCTTTTTGAGTCAAAGAGCCAGTATCCGATCTCAGACGCTGACCGCCCCGACTCGTAAACGAACTTGTCGTAGGCTTCTTTTTGCTCATCAGGCGGTAGCAAGTGTAGCATTGAATAGACCGCCTCATTGAACGTTTGACGCATCGGTTTTTTCCAAAAGCCCCATTTTGTTTGCACACTCCAGAAGCTTTTTATCACCGATGGCATCATAGCCATAATCCCAGAAGGCGATGCAGGCGTCAGGAGAACGAGAGCTTTGGCTAACCCCCGGCTTCCCAAAATCTGTGCGAGTAGTCCTCCCATGGAGTGGCCCATCACAATGGGTTTCACACCAAGTTGCTGGATTTCCTGTTCCAGGTCTTCGGCATAATCCAACAAGCTGGTTGTTCCGAGTTGAGGATCAGGAGCATCTTTCGGATCCATATCGTGGAAGCGCAAAGTGGTTGTGACATAGCGGTAGCCTTCTTTTTCGAAAAGGCTCTTGTAGTTCCCCCAATACGCTGGTCCACCCCACATACCGTGAATCATAAAGATAGTCTCAGTCATGCCTTCCCTCCCTTCTGATTCAATTGACTTGAATTGACTCGAGTCGCCGCCCAACATATATTATACGTGTACACTGTAGTGCCAGCCCGGTTGCCAGTTTTCGCCATTGCGCCAATCATTCAGGATTGCTTCCTTCCACGTTACGTTGTTACAGATCACTTCCAGCGCAAAATGAGGATACTGATGTGATACGATCGCGATACTTTCATTATAGGAAACCAAGATACGTTCCTCAAGGAACCTTCTGACTCGGTCTTCAACATCAAGACAGTTTTCACCCGACTTGTAACGGGTATAGATGCACTTAAGTTCATCACGGGGGAACTGTCTATTTGGACAACCGTTTAGCACTCCGTAATTCATTTCTCTGAGCCTTGAATCCAATACCACTTTGCGGCCCGAAAAAACGATTTTAGCTGTTTCCACCGCTCTCTTCAAATCAGAGCAGAATATGGCATCAAAGAACATATCTGCGTATTGATGACGAAGGGACAGTGCCTGCGCTCTGCCCTTTTCAGAAAGCGACACATCGCTCCAGCCAGAACGAATCCCCGCTTCGTTGTCTTTGGAGGTGCTATGAACAAAATATGTCAGTTTCATCTACGTATAACATATATTATACAACCGTATTTATACAAGCAAAACGGCTGAATAATATATGTTAGGCATCTTCTTCTCTGCAATCTGTTGGATTGAAAAACGTATTTCAAAAAGTGGTATCGCTTTCCTTTGCTTCAGGAAGGAGAGACACGAGAGAAAAGAGACCAATTGCGAGCATTTTTGAAACGTCACGGATATATCAATGGGTATGTGACGGTTGATAATTGGGATTTTTATATCAATAACCTCTTACAGATAGTCTTGTCAATACTGCGCCGGATGTATTATTGAATAATCAAGGACGAATTATGGCAATCGCAAAGTCTAAAGGATATCGTGGTCCTTTCAGGAGTGGAGAAAATAATCAAACCATAGAGGAGATGTTTGTCAAATATCATGCTTGGAAGAACTGAGGCGAGAAGAAAGATCAGAGAAAAGGAAGGAAGATCAATCAAGAAGGAGATGCCCCACAGATTTCTCGGACGATACGTCTAATGAGTATACAATAATACTTACCAGAGCAAAATAAACTTGCTTTTAAAATAGCTTCGAAGTCAATACGATTATTTCAGGTGATCATAAGGAAAAATCGCAATAAGATGCACGACATTATTTTAGACATTTAATAATCAAGGAGTTTATCAACAATGGTTCCCCCGTGGTGTATCCGGATTACTTGACACCTCACGTCATTATCCTTATATTATTGATGATAATATAAAACATAATTTTATTATTACATGTAATTTAAAAACATACTATTAGATTGTCATGTTTAGACGCAAATTAGAACTCAACTCAAGTTACAAAGAATCCTGTTTTTTATGGGGTCCAAGGCAAACCGGAAAAAGCACATTATTAAAAACTCTTTTTCCCAAAGCCATGTATTATGATTTACTACTCTCAGACCAATACCGGCGCCTAGTCTCCGATCCTTCTCTCCTTCGCCAGGAGTGCGATGCTCTAGGACTGAACAGCAATAACCAGGATTTTCCGATAATAATCGACGAAGTTCAGAAAATTCCAGATTTGCTGGACGAAGTGCATTGGATGATCGAGAACAGAGGCCTCCGCTTTATATTGTGTGGCTCAAGTCCTAGAAAAATTAAAAAAAGCTCAGGAAGTCTATTAGGAGGTCGTGCCCTAAGATACCAGCTATTTCCACTAATATTTCCTGAAATCCCGGATTTTTCTCTATTAAAAGCTCTTAATAACGGATTGCTGCCCCGGCATTATCTCGCACAAAAAGCGGACAAATATTTAGAAACTTATGTGGGAGACTACTTGAAAGAGGAAATCGTTGCTGAGGCAGCTACAAGAAACATCCCGGCATTTAGCCGATTTCTTGAAACAGCATCCTTTTCTAACGGAGAAATCGTAAATTTTAATAATATCGCAAGCGACTGTGGAGTCAGTGCCCCTACAGTCAAGGCATATTTTCAGATATTATCGGATACGCTTATCGGAAAATGGATTCCAGCATTTCGAAAGAAAGTCAAAAGACGACTGATCTCTGCCCCTAAATTTATATTCTTCGATGTTGGCATTGTCTCTCAACTTACACATAGGGGAAAAATCGCACAGGGATCAGAGCTGTTTGGACGAGCCTTCGAACACTTTATCACTCTTGAAATATTGGCTCATTCCCACTATTCAGATATAAATTATCCTCTCGAATATTGGCGAACATCATCCCAGTTTGA
>WTAW01000365.1 GCA_013139435.1 Candidatus Aminicenantota bacterium
ATATCTTCCTGGCTCCCATCTGCTTGAGCAGGATCCTTGAATCCTTTATGAATAATAATTTCTCCAGGGAAAAAGGGGCAAGACTCCTTAGCATAATCACAGACAGTGATCACATAATCGAATTGGACATCCATGAATTCACTCACGTTTTTAGAGCGGTAGGAGGAAATATCTATACCGATCTCCTCCATTACTTGAATAGCATTAGGATTTATGAATGAGGGTTCCGTTCCAGCACTATGGACCTCATAATATTCTCCAAATGAAGTTCGCAACAAACCTTCGGCCATTTGTGAACGAGCAGAATTGTGGGTACAGATGAAGAGAACTTTTTTCTTATTAATCTTCGTGTTCATAATTGAATTTTTCACAATGGTGCTTGATCGTTTTCCCCAGGACGAAATAGATGACATTTTCGCTAATATTGGTGGCGTGGTCGGCAATCCGCTCAAGGTGTCGTCCGATCAGAATAAGATCTACCGCTCTTTTAATAGACGTATGATCATCCATCATATAAGTTAGAAGTTCACGGAATATCTGGTCATTCAACTTGTCCACTTCATCATCCCGTTCACATACATTTCTTGCAAGGACATCGTCTCGGTTGACGAATGCTGTAATGGAGTCTTTGACCATATTCTCAGCAAGAGAGGCCATCCTCGGGATATCGATCAACGGCTTCAAAACGGGCACTTTGAGCAATTCCAATGTTCGATCAATGATATTGACAGATTGGTCACCGATCCTCTCCAAATCGCTCGATATTCTTAGAGATGCGGTGATGAGTCGCAGGTCGACAGCCATTGGTTGCCTCAAAGCAAACAATTTCATGCAGAGTTCATCAATTTTTATATCTAAAAGATTAATTTCCTTTTCCTGCTCAAGCACTTTGTTCGCATATTCTTCATTCCGTTCTTCAAGGCTTTTAATGGCCGTGGCGATCGAATCTTGAGCCAAAGAAGCCATCTGTAGTAATTTTTCCTGTAAGGTTTTTAACTCTTCGTCAAATTGTCTTTTCATAATATTCTCCTGTTCGTAAGATATCCTCGAATTTATCCAAACCTTCCGGTTATATAATCTTCTGTGAGTTTATTTTTGGGATTCGTAAAAATCTTCGTTGTCTCTCCATATTCGATCAACTCTCCCAGCATGAGAAAGGCTGTGTAATCAGAGACTCGGGCAGCCTGTTGCATGTTGTGGGTCACAATCACGACTGTATAATTTTCTCGCATCTTTTGAATGAGGTCTTCGATTTTCGCCGTGGCAATCGGGTCGATCGCTGAGCAGGGTTCATCAAACAACATGACCTCAGGATCTACAGCTAATGAACGGCCAATGCACAGACGCTGTTGTTGGCCACCTGATAGCGCAAAAGCATTCTCATGAAGCCGGTCTTTGACTTCATCCCAAAGAGCTGCTTTTTTAAGGCTTTTTTCAACTATTTCCGCAATTTTTTTTCTATCCTTCATCCCAGCTATACGCAGTCCGTAGGCAATATTATCAAAAATCGATTTTGGGAAAGGATTGGGCTTCTGGAACACCATCCCAACCTGAGTTCTCAGCTCAACCACATCCATTTTGGGTGAATTGATGTTCACACCATCGAGCAGGATTTCTCCTTCAACTTTGGTTCCAGCAATAATATCGTTCATACGATTAAGGGTGCGGATAAATGTCGATTTGCCACAACCCGAAGGGCCGATGAGTGCTGTTACCTTATTGGCAGGAGCAACGATACTAATGTCTTTCAAGGCCATCTTGTTACCGTAGTAAAAGTTCAGGTGCTTCGATTCCATTTTCGCTTTTAGTTCCATTGTTTACTCCCTTTTGACACGCCTCATTCTGTATCTGATGATAACGACGATCAGGTTCATAAAAAAAATTAATGCGATCAGAACGAGGGCTGTCCCATACGCAATAGGCCTTACCTGAGAAATAGCATGATGCTGGGTGGCCATCACATAGAGATGGTATGGCAGGGCCATAAACTGATCGCTCAACGATGATGGGAGCATAGGTAGATAAAAAGCAGCCCCAGTGAACATGATCGGAGCCGTCTCTCCTGCTGCTCTTGCCAGTCCCAGAACAGTTCCGGTTAA
Organism: Candidatus Aminicenantota bacterium; assembly: GCA_013139435.1. Taxonomy (GTDB): domain Bacteria; phylum Acidobacteriota; class Aminicenantia; order Aminicenantales; family Aminicenantaceae; genus WTAW01. The sequence continues at coordinate 2,100 of WTAW01000365.1, forward strand.
CATTCCTGGCATGGCGTAGGGCAGAACATTCGTACGGATAGCCTGCCACTTGGTCGCTCCGAGGGCTAAAGCTCCTTCACGATAAGAATTCGGAACTGTTTTCAGAGCCTCCTCACTGGCCGTGATCGTCCAGGGTAGAGTCATGAGCCCTAACGTCATGCCTGCAGAGAGGATAGATGTCCCAAGATGCATAATATTGACAAACAGAATAACGCCAAACAGTCCATAGACAATTGATGGGACTCCCGACAAATTCCTTATAGATAACCGGATGAGCCTTGTCAATTTATTCTGTTTGGCATACTCATTCAAATAGATTGCGGCGAACATACCCATGGGAACAGCGAGAAGGGCTGTAACGATCGTGACTAAAAAGGTTCCCATGATCGCAGGGAATATGCCACCTTCGGTCATTCCCTTTCGAGGTGCTTCGGAGAGGAATTCCCAACGGATGACGCCTCCCCCCTTGCTTCCGATATCATAGAGAAAGAGCAACAGCACGGCAAACACGAGATACACACACACGCGAAGAGAGAAAAATCCGATGGATTCGATAATTTTCTTTTTCACAGTTCTCTTTCCTGGTACTTGCGCAGTATGAGGTCAGAAATTAGGTTGACAATAAAAGTGATGATAAAAAGCACTAGCGCGATAGCAAAAAGTGCGTAGTAATGTGTCGTATAATAGGGCACTTCTCCCAGCTCGATGGCAATTGTTGCCGTCATCGTCCGGATAGAACTTAAAAAACCTTTAGGAAAAGCCGGCGCGTTTCCCGTAGCCATGAGAACTGTCATGGTCTCGCCGATTGCGCGTCCCATTCCCAGCATGATGGCTGCGATGATTCCGGACAAGGCCGCGGGAATCTTAACTCTCATAAGAGTCTGCCACCGGGAAGCGCCTAAGGCGAGTGAGGCTTCACTGTACGCTCTAGGCACTGCATTGAGGGAATCTTCAGAAATGCTGATGATCGTCGGAAGAGCCATTATGGCTAACAAGATGGATCCATTGATAGCATTGAGGCCATGGCTCTGTCCTGTCAGTTTTGCGATAAAAGGACCAAAAAGAACAATACCCAAGAAGCCGATAACAACGGATGGAATGCCTGCCAGGATCTCGACTATCGGCTTTACGATCTCTCTGACCTTCCAATGAGCCACATCGGAGAGGTAAGCAGCAACTCCAATACCCAGAGGAATAGCGACCGCGAGAGCACCAAGGGTGACCATACATGTGCTCATGATCATCGAGACAATCCCGTGCTCTTCTTTAACCGGCGAGGTGGGATTCCAGACTTTGCTGGTAAAAAACTCTCCGATATTGATTTCTCTGAATGCGGGAATTGCTGTGTATAAAAGAAAAAAGAAAATTCCGACGAGTATGATTATAGCAAGGATTCCATTGGTGAAAAAAAAGATACGTATCGCCGATTCTTTGAGCTTCCGCCGGATGATTGTCTTCATTCGAGTCTACCTTACTAGCCTGGATTATTCACGAGTCGAGGTTAATTTAGTGGTTAGGTTGGGTCGGCGCAAGGCGTCGGCCCATGAAGTTGTGGTCGTCCACCACAAGCCGACCCAACCTAACCCGGACCGCAACGAAGCATATAATGTATTATTTGAGATGTTTCTTGTTTTCACTCAGTACGTCAGATCCGATGGGGAAAAATCCTTCTTCCTCGATGATCTTCTGCCCCTCAGGACTCATTTCGAACATGAGGAAATCCAGAACAACCCCTTTGGGTGTGCCGGCAGTCGTCTGAAAGAGAGGACGTGCGATAGGGTAATCACCGGAGTCAACAGCCGTTTTATTCAAGGGCGAAAAAACGGCAGCACCAGCATCCTTGGAAACCTTCAGGATCTTGATCCCTTTTCTGGGATTCCCATTCTTATCGACAACATAACCAACGCCCACATAGCCGATGCCTTCTTTATCAACAGAGACACCCTCCACGATCTGTGCATTTCCATTCATGCGCTTCATGTCTTGAGAATAATTCTGTTTTTTGAGTACATGCTCTTGAAAGAAGACAAATGTCCCTGAGTTGGATTGTCTTCCATAAAGGGAGATAGTCTTATCCGGACCGCCGACTTCCTTCCAATTTGTGATCTCGCCCCTGAATATGGCGCCGATCTGGTCCACGGTGAGTTTAAAAACAGGGCTGCTCTCGTTCACGATCACGCTTAGACCATCCACAGCGATGATGAACTTGTGTGGGGTCACTCCACGGTCTTTGGCCATTGTGACCTCTTTGTCCTTCATCGGCCGCGAATGATTGGCGATATCACATGTGCCGTTGATGAGAGCCGCAATCCCGGTTCCCGAACCTCCGCCAAGCACCGCAATAGGCTTGTCGGGATTATTTGCCATGTAGGTTTCTGCAAGGATCTGCACCAGGTTGACCATGGTGTCAGATCCCTTGACCTGAATCATCTTCTTCTGGGCAAAGAGTGAACCGCTCGACAAAATGAGTCCAAAAGCGACACAGCCCACTAGAATGAGTTTTTTGGTATTCATTTTTCCCTCCTATGGGTCTAGTTTATTTAAAACTTGAAGAATAGAGTCACGTTGAGATATAAATCGTTTCCTGGTTTCTCATCTATTCTTCCGTACTCTTTAGGATCTGCATAGGTTGCATACTTGATATTGGGAATGAGCCATACATTATTGGCAGCATTCCAGCTCACAGCGCCGATGAAGAAACTTGGTTCTGCGTAATCCGCAAAGGGGATGTAGCCAACATTGCTTCCCTTCCAGTTCTCATAGTATCCGTTACCCCAGTTTTTGTCATAACGGAAGATGAGGTCGATCTTCTTGGAAGCTGTCCAGACTATAAAGGCAGAGACTAAATTGTACTTGTAGGATTCTTCATCGCCTTCTTCAGGTTTTACCTTCTCAGCTCTATGGCCATACTCAACACCTACACGGCCCCAGTCGCCCGAATAAGTGACATAGGGATGGACGAGAATCTCGGTAATGATCTCTTTCCTCTTTTCATAATGACCATTCAAAGCCACATTGAATCCTTTATCTACGTATGCCATGTGAAGGTAGATCTTCTTTCCGTTGTCAACCTCGCCTTTGTTGCCCGATCCTTGTCCGAAATAGCCTCCCCATTGAAATCTTTTTCCGCCATACAAACCAACAGCAAAATCCCTTGATGACGTCCATTTGTAAAGATCGATCGGGGTTTTCTCCAGAGATCTGTAACCCCAAATTTTTTCAAGAGAGGTGAAGATCGGGGGATCCAAGATTCCTGCTTTTAAGTTGATTCCTTCTCCCAATTTGAAGTCGATCCACGCGTCTTTGACATAGGGAACAAGTTTAGTGGCTTCATATTCGGGCGAGTTCATTTCTATCCGGAATCTCATTTTTATTTTATCCGAGAGCTTGTTGTTGTAGGTGAAATAGATCCTCCGGAACCATAGTCCGCGATTCCCCACGATTCCGTCATCTTCTTCACCTGTGTTATGTTCGGCGATGGTGTACCATTCAGCGATCATATACCCTTTGATCTCTCCAGTGCCGGGTTTGAACTGAGCCTGTACAAGAATGGGAAGAAGACCTATTACGAGTACAACGAGTAAAACTAAACTCACTTTCTTCATTTCGCCTCCTTTAAAGAAATTGAAGTCGTATTTTCTTGCTTTACTGTTAAGAAGATATAAATATTGTGTTAATTTTTTGTTAATTTTTGTGGCTCTGCGCTATTTTTTTTGAATTCGATACAGAAAAAATATGCGATGTTAGGATTCCTCAATCCATTGGAAGATTCCGACAGGGCTTTTATGACTTCTTTTGCTTAAAATGTTTTTTCTCGATAGATGAATTGATCATAGGGGGAATTCTATCGTGACTTTTGTCCCCTGACCTTCAGTGCTCTCCACTTGCACATTCCCACTATGTAACCGAGCAATATGCTTGACGATAGACAGACCTAAACCTGTCCCCCCTTGGCTCCGCGACCGTGATTTATCCACAACATAAAATCTTTCGAATATTCTTTTGATATCTTTCTGGGGAATTCCTATTCCCGTATCCTGAATAACCGCAATGACTTTCCCGTCTTCTCTTTTTAACTCGACACCGATACTGCCCTCATCTGTGTATTTCACAGCATTGTCAACTAGATTGATAAACATCTGCTCCAGTTTGAAGGTGTCTCCTTTTATTGAAGGAAGATCCTTTTCTATGTTGAAGATAAGGCTGAGATTCTTTGCGGCTATGCTCTGCTCGAAGATCTTCATGACATTCTCAGTCACTTTTTGCAGATTCACATCTTCAAACTCGGGATCGATCTCCTTCTCCTCTACTCCGGACAGCGTGAGCAGATCGTTGACGATGTTTATCAATCGATCTGTGTTTCGCTCGATGATCTTCATGTAATGCTTCCCGCCCTCATCAATATCTTCAGACAATGTTTCAACATATCCCTTAATGGCCGTCAAAGGGGTGCGCAATTCATGGGATACGTTCACTATAAAATCTTTTTTTATGCGTTCTACCTCCTTGATTTTTGTGAGGTCATAAAAAGTCACGACGAGCTCTTCGCGAGAACTTAAAAATGCCGCGCTACACAGCAATGTTCTCTCACCGAACTCAATTTCTTGGGAATTATTCTTTTTCTCATCGCGCGTTGTTTTTATAAACTCATTGAAGTCGGGTTTTCGCACAACCTCCCAGTAAAATTTACCGTCCACATTCTCGCTTTGAATTATGTCCTGAAAACTGGGATTGCTGAGCAAGATTTTTCCATCAGTGTCTAATGTAATTATTCCTTCATCGATCGAAGAGATGATGCTTTTCAACTCTTCTTTCTGCCCAGTCAATTCTGAGATGAGGTTCTCGATCTGGCCCGTCATATGGTTGAAGCTTTTGGCTAACAAACCGAGCTCATCCCTGTTTTTTAGATAGACCTGTGTACCGAAATTTCCACTCGCTACCTGACTGGAAGCAGCGCTGAGTTCTTTTATCGGCTCTGAAAGAGAACGTGAAATCAAAAAAGCTCCCAATAAAGAAACGAGTGTGACCAAGATAAAGAAAGGCAATATGTCGGATCTCATACTGGCGAGTAGTTTGTTGATATCTCTAACAAAGAGGCTGACCCTCAGCACGCCAATGATCTGTTCACCCTTTGTCAAAGGCAATCCCACATAGAGCATGTTCGCCTTGACCGTGTTGCTGAAACGTAGAGATCTACCTGTTGTACCCGCAAAAGCTTCTGCAATCTCGGGCCGGAACCTGTGATTGACCATTGTTCTGGGATCTTCTTCAGAGTCAGCTAAAACGACTCCATCGGGATCTATGATCGTGATTCGTGTTTCAATGTCCATTCCAAACCTTTTGACGAAGACATCTAGTTCCTCAAATTCATCCCGGTCGATAAAAGGCATCACACTAAACTTTAGGGAACTCCCAAGCTTTTCAAGGTTGCTAGCCAATGAGTCGAGATAAAAGGCCCTTGTTGCTCTAAAAGAAAAAAAGAGGAAGAGTGCGGTTAGGGCGACAATAATCAATACAAATCCACCAAAAACCTTAAAAAATATTGAATGTTTCATTCTTCCAACTTATACCCCACTCCACGTATATTCTTAATATATTTCGCGGCCTTGCCCAGTTTCGCCCTGAGGTGTTTGATGTGGACATCAATCGTTCGGTCCACGACTGCTTTCTCTCTACCCCAAAGATGATCAAGGATCTGATCTCGTGTGAACACCCACCCTTTCTTCTTAGCTAGGAACTTCAGTATTTTAAACTCTGTTGTGGTCAAAATAATTTTTTTCCCCTCTAAAATAACCTCATGTTTTGCTGCATCTATTGATAGGATGCCCCCAACATCAATTTTTACTGGGAGTTCTTGAGTTGGAGGTCTTCTCAACACTGCTTTTACTCTGGACACAAGCTCTTTGACTGAAAATGGTTTTGTCACATAGTCATCAGCACCCAGCTCGAGACCCAGAATTCTATCCGTTTCCTCTCCTTTTGCAGTCAACATGATTAGGGGAACGTATGCAAGATGGTCCTGTTTTTTCATGTATTTGCAGATCTCAAATCCATCAGCGTCTGGCAGCATCAGATCAAGGATGACGAGGTCCGGGACTTCAGTTTCCAAGAATTTGAGAAAATTGGAGGCATTAAAGAATTTTGCGACTTTAAAGCCTGTTTTTTCCAGATGAAGAGATACGAGCTCTACGATATCAGGCTCATCATCGACCACGGCTACAAGCTTGCTCATATAACTTTATCACTCAATTTTTTACAAAATTCCAGAACGTGGGAATAAATTCTATTTTCCTCACCCGAACAAAATCCATTATAAGCATACACATCAAAAAAATTCAATAAACCTCTCTTAGTTGGCATTGTGGCGAGCTCAGGGGAAGCAACCCTCACTGCGGGAATTTCAACAACAACATTGACCGTTCCATCACGATTCTTCGCTGGATATCCTGATAAAAGATCTTTTCCGCAATCGAGAGTATAAATGTTTTTGTACTGGCAATTCTCATTTACTCCCGGAATGGCACGTTGGCATCCAGAGGAGAGCGCAATAAAAAAAACACAAACAATTATCAAGGGAACAATTTTCTTAGTCATGATCCTACCTCAATGAATTCTCATCTACATCTATATAATGGGGCAGATTTGTTAATTATCAGTTAAGATTGAATAAATTCTTTGTTAAAATTTCGTTAACTCTTTCGCAATTTCTTTTTGTTGGTTTTCTCTTGCACTCGTTTTATAGATTCAATAAAATTGTATTGTATTTGGCTTTCACGAAGATATGCGAAAATGACTTAAATTTTTAAATATAGCGTAGAGAGGGAGAGAGAATGATGCGTAAATTTGGTGTTTTAATCGGAACCATGGCTATTGGGATGGTGTTTATTACTGCCGCATTTTCTGATTTTGAAGAGGATATCATTCCCACATCTCAAGGCGATCTAAAGATCACCTGCATCGGACATGGAACTTTGATGTTTACTTTTGATGGAAAAATTATTCACATTGACCCAGTCTTTAGGTATGCGGATTACACAAAAATGATGAAAGCCGACCTAATCCTAGTGACCCATGAACATGGAGATCATCTGGATGAAGTCGCCATCCAAGATTTGACAAAGGAAGGAACGGCGATTATCTGTACGAAAAAATGCATGGAGCAGGTAAATATCGAGGGCAGCATCATCATGAAGAATGGGGACACACAGACTGTCCAAGGCATCAAGATCGAAGCCGTGCCAGCTTACAACATCAAGCACATGCGAAGCGAAAACTCTCCCTTCCACCCCAGGGGAGCGGGAAACGGTTACATCCTTGCTTTCGGTGACAAACGGGTGTATGTGGCGGGAGACACAGAAAACACACCGGAGATGAAGGCCCTTAAAAATATCGATGTGGCCTTTCTACCGATGAATCTTCCCTACACCATGACACCGGAGATGGTGGCTGATGCGGCGAGAGCTTTTAAACCGAAGGTCCTTTACCCTTATCATTTCGGAAACACAGATACATCCCAGCTTGTTGAGCTTCTTAAAGATACTCCCGACATCGACGTGCGGATCCGGAATCTCAAATAACGAACTTTTTTAGTCAATACAAAAGGTGGCGCTTCCTAAAGTTTCTGAAAACATCAAGGCCAGCACAGAAATTATTCATGACTTCTGAAACATCGTGATGTTCTTCCAGCTCCTCTCTCACCTTTGCCGTGCCCATAATCTTGTCAAAATACTCGGAGTGGAACAGGAATTGTTTGGTATTCATATCCATGAGGCATTTAATGATGTGCATTGACGTTTCAAAAGGTTTGAATCGAGACCTGTCCGTCACATGGATTTGTGCTCCCCCACAGATTCGGCCTTGATATTTTGAAATTGTTGGAGTGAACCAGGCTTCTCTAAACCGAACACCCGGGGGGTTGAGAGCGTTGAGTGATTTGACGAGTCTGGTGCCATCGATCCATGGAGTGCCGAAAAGTTCGAAGGGTTTTGTGGTCCCCCGACCTTCTGAGATGTTAGTTCCTTCGAGAAAAACCTGTCCTGGATAGACGGTGGCTGTGTCCAAAGAAGGCATGTTCGGGGATAGCATGATCCATGGCAGAGAGGTTTCGTCAAACCACATTTGCCTCTCCCATCCCATCATAGGGATAACCGTGAGTTTTGCTTTCTGAGACAGGAAATTGGAATTAAAGAGTTGTGCCAGTTCTCCGATTGTCATCCCATGCCGTATGGGAATCGGATAGAGTCCGACAAAGGAACTGTACTCCGGATATTCAAGGATGGGTCCCTCCATGTCGATGCCGTTGATCGGATTGGGACGGTCCAACACGATAAATTCTTTGTTGTTCTCTGCACATGCCTGCATGGCATATGCCATTGTAGCGATATAGGTGTAGATGCGAGTTCCCACATCCTGGATATCGAATACTAAAACATCAATGTTTTCAACCATTGAAGGCTCGATGAGTTTACCCTGATCGACCGTATCAAAGGAACGCATGGATTCGTCGATATTCGCCAGCATGTCCGGATCGAGTTTTTGGGACTGGCCATAGAGACTGAACACAGGGATATCAAGTTTTTCATCCCTTTCATAAGAGACGTATTCCCCGGCCTGTGTCTCTCCACGGACGCCGTGTTCGGGCCCATAGAGGGCTGCAAGATGGATGCCAGGAGTGTTTGCAAAAAGGGTTATGGTGCTGGTGAGGTTAGAATCTGTCCCACTCGGATTGGTGATCAAGCCTAACCGCTTGGACTTCACCAGATCCAGGTGTTTTTCTAGAAAAACCTCTACACCCAACTTTACATTTGATTGAGATGTCATTTTAGTGGTGCCAAGAACCCCGTTTCAAGAAATAAATCTGATCTATTCCTTGCATCTTCCTATCAATCACTTCATTTTGTCATACAAAGATCTCATAAAAGAGACGACATCGAGGACATAAAAACTTGATCTATATGATTACTGCTTATTGGCGAGTTGCACATCCACCCAGAAATCATACTTTTTAGGCGAGCGTCTCCCCCTAGCTGTTGAAGCGCGTGTTCCTCCTGCTGGCTGTTCTGATACCGTTTCCGCTGACCGTTCGCTCTGGGATTGAAAACGATTCATGCGCGCCTGCTTCATCGCTTCTGTCATTCCGCCCCATTCAAATCCAACTTTGATCTGTTTTCCTGGCTCGGTGCCGATACCGGGTGCTAACTCAGCAGCTCTAGTCAAGGGGACGGCAAATTCAATGGCAACGTTTTTTTCTTGGTCCTGTTGGATTCTGTATATCGCAACTCTGGCATCCGAAGGAGTTTCCTCAGCGTTTTCTTTGGCCTTTTTATTAATAACATTGGCGTCGTAAATGACATAATTGGGATTGTTGAGAATACTGTTTTTATCTGCATCGGAAAGAGGGCCTTTTTGTTTTTCCAGCATAGCGATGTACTGTAGGGCAGAAATTCTTTTTTGGATAAAGTTAATTCCGTAATCCTTTTTCTTTTTGCCCACGACATTGAAGTATATTGTCATTCCTGTTTGATTGATCGAACTTAAATATTGGGGATCTTTAAAAATAAAAAGAACGTAGAGATAATCTGCGTCATTCATGAAAGCATAATCAACCTGGACTTTCTTTTCAAAAGTCGTTGTTACTCCCTGCCAATCGGCACTTGTGCCATCAATAAGTAATGGTGAAGGACACCAAGTGCTGGTAACGACTTTGTCTTTTGCCAAGCCTACAATAAAGATCGACCCCAAGGCAAGTATGATCATAAAAAAGTTCTTTGTTTTTCTCATATATGCCTCCATAATATCTAGGGAATTACTCCTCACTTTTATTGACGATACATTATAACAAATCTTCCCGATGGGGTGAATTTTTTGTTTACAAGAGCCTTTCATCTCGGAGTTTTAAACATGGAATTTTCGGATAAGATGCAAAGAGGATGAAAAATTAACGATTATTAAAAAATTGAAATGGATTACACAGCTCGACAATAAAAAAAATGGCTCTCCGAAGAAATCGATTCTAGAACTTTCCACTCCTGGCTGAGAGAGACGGCCACTATTCTCCAACAATTGAAAGAAATATTCAAGGGGATTCCTACGCCCTCAGAACCTCAGCCGGAATCGATATAAAAATTTAGGAGGTAAAAATGAAAGACGATGATTTAAAAGAAGCTATGGGTGACCTGGAAAAAGAGGCCAGGGAATTTTGTAAGGAAAAGGATCTTGATCCTGAAGAAACAAAATTTACGCTCAGGATTTTTAAAAATTTTACACGGATTTGCGAGGTTGAGCGTATTGAGGGAATAGACAAACTTATCGGAATATCAAGGGAAGAAATCGAATATTTTGGAAAAAGCGAAGCCATGATGTTCTTTATCGATGATGAGCCAGGACTCTCCCCAGAAGAACGTATACTTGGAGAGTCATGGATAAGTTACGCAGAGGAAAAACGACGTTCCAAGAAT
>WTAW01000003.1 GCA_013139435.1 Candidatus Aminicenantota bacterium
TGTGAGCTGCTCCGCTTACCAGATCCCCATCGCTCGTTTGGCCGCCGCTCAGGTTACTCTTCAGGAAAAATCCTGATCATTTGGCCTGGATTATTCACGAGTTGAGATTGCCGGGGTAGGTTGGGACGGGGCGAGGCGACCGCCCGCCCACCCTTGTATTAAGGAGAAATTGTACAGAGTCCACCGCAAATCCCTTGCAACGAAGCGTATACGGTGAGATCGGCTCGCCTAAAAGGTAAAAAATGTCGATTATTAATAGAAAGTACATTGAAAACGGAAATGTCATGGTGATTTACCAAAAGAATAATGTAAATATTTGATATTGCTTGTTTTGAACTGAGTATCGACATTTTTTATGAATAGTTCAGGTTAAGACTCATGAGTATTAATACTATACTCATGAGTTTAATTTATAAACTAGGGAGTTAAATTAGCGCTTTCCTCTACTCATGTCAACACCTAAGATGAATTATTCATTCTAGGTCAGGCGCGGGGGTGGTATTTCTCATACAAATGCCGGATTTGTTTCCGGCTCACATGGGTGTAGATCTGGGTGGTAGTTATCTGGCTGTGTCCGAGCATGAGTTGGACAGACCGGAGATCAGCCCCTCTTTCCAAGAGGTGGGTGGCAAATGAATGGCGCAAGACATGAGGGCTGATCTTATTCTCAAGCTTTGCCTCTATTGCGTATTTTTTGAGGATTTTCCAAAAACCCTGCCGCGTGAACGGCTGTCCTCGATAGGTCAGAAAAAGAAAACCACTCTCCCCCAATAAAAATTTTGGTCGAGATTCCGAGAGATAGTTGAGTATCGCACCCGCGGCGGAGCCACCGAAGGGCACGATTCTCTCCTTGCCTCCTTTGCCCCGGCAGATAAGGAAACCGCCCTCGATATTCAAGTCGCTCATTCTTAAAGATACAAGCTCTGATACTCTGAGACCAGTGGCATAGAGAAGCTCGAGCATGGCTCTATCCCGGATTCCACGCGTTTCGTCCTCTTTGGGCTGGCGGAGAAGCGATTCCACCTCTTTGACTGACAAGAACTTTGGGAGTGAGAGCCAGCTTTTTGGGGATGTGAGATTATTAGCGGGATTTTTTTTGAGGATTCCATCCAAGATGAGAAATCTGTAAAAAGACTTCAGGGAAGAGATGAGCCGTGCTAAAGAGCGCGCAGAGAGACCCGACCGGCTCATATGATGGATGAATTTGACCAAGTCCGACTCTTTCGCTCTCTTCCAAGGAATTTTCTCTTTTTGGAAAAAGAGGAAGAGCTTATTGAGATCGCGAGAATAAGATTGGATCGTGTTGATCGAGAGACCCTTCTCGACAGAGAGATACTCGAGGAAAGCTTGGCGAACTCCCTCCGGGGAGGCCGGATGATTCATCATCGGATGAATGGGTTGAACTTCTTTTCCTGACTGACAGTCGTCGTGGGACCATGCCCAGGGAGGACCACAGTGTCTGCCGGCAAAGTGAATATTTTCTCTCGGATGGATCTCTCCAGTTCCGACCAAGAACTGCCCGGAAGGTCTGTTCGACCCACTCCTCCAGAGAAAAGAGTATCCCCAGAGAAAAGAATGCCATCACCCATCAAGCTCACACTTCCGGGAGAATGACCGGGTGTATGAATAACCAAGAGAGAAACATGGCCGATCTTGATTGCGTCCCCTTCCTCCAGAAATTTATCAGGGGGAGGAGACTCTTTGGCCCCAAGTAAAAAGCTCAATTCACATTGGAGGACACTTTCAAGCATCGGACTATCTGCCTCATGAAGGCAGATGGGAATGTCGAACGTGTCCTTGATATCCCGATTGGCGCCGATGTGGTCCACGTGACCATGCGTGTTGATCAGGATTGTGGGCTTTAGTCCTTTATGCCCTATAAGGCGCAAAATCTTTTCCGGCTCTGCGCCCGGGTCGATGATGGCACATTCCAAGGTTTCTTGACAGTAGACGAGGTAACAGTTCGTCTCCAGAGCACCAACGATCACGCTTTCGTATTTCATGATTTTTCATGATATTCCGAACCCCCCCATTAGTCAAGATGCCCTCATTGACTCAGGTGTTGTGTTTTCACGTGAAAGAAAATATAATCCCCCATAATGAGAGACCAACCCTGGCAACTCCAAATCTTCAACAAATCCATAAAAAAGAAGGAAAAACTAAAACTCCTCGATAAACATCTTGTCATCGAACCCTCGGATATCATCCTTGACCTGGGTTGTGCCCAGGGGATCCTGAGCTATTTTCTCCGTAAGAAAGGAGGACAGTGGACAAGCGCTGACCTCGACCTCGAGAACCTGAAGACATCCCGTGAGCTGTTGAAGACAAGCCTGATCCAACTGGAGCCGGGAATCCTTCCATTCAAAGCGGGATCCTTCGATAGGGTGGTCAGCCTGGACTATCTGGAACATCTGGATGATGACGATCTGTGCTTAACCGAGATCCACCGCGTGCTTAAAACAGACGGACAACTCGTCCTGGCTACACCTCATACAGGACGAATTTTTCTTCTGCACAAACTGCGCCCTCTTCTGGGACTAAAATTGGAATTCTACGGACACAAAAGAGAAGGCTACAGCACCAAAGAATTGAAGGAAAAACTCGAGAGACACCAGTTTCGTGTGGAGAAAACGCAGACCTTTTCCCGCTTTTTTTCTGAATTCTTAGAGCTTCTTATCAACGTTCTCTACAGAAAGTTTTCCGCGAAAAATATCACCCCATCTCTCAGAGATGGACACATCCGGCCGACCACAGAAGAAGAATTTCATTCCAAAAAGAAAATATTCAAGCTATACGGATTCATATACCCGGCTGTCTGGCTATGCTCAAAATTGGACAAACTGTTATTTTTCCAAAGAGGATACAGTGTGTTGGTTTGGGCAAGAAAATTTCGATAGGAAGTTCAGAGTCGACCCTAAATGGAGCCACGAAAAAAGATAGGATTTTTTCTCGGTCCTCTGTTCTTTCTGATGGCCTATTTTTCCCCGATCCTCTCTGATAATCCGCGGGCTCACAAACTCTTGGCGGTATTCCTCCTCGTAGTCGTATGGTGGGTCACAGAATGCATTCCCATCCCCATCACGGCTCTTTTTATTCCTGTATTTATGACCATTTTCGCCATATCTTCTGTCAAAGAGGCTTTTGCCCCTTTTGCCAACCCGATCATCATGCTCTTTCTCGGCAGCTTCATCCTGGCGCGGGCCATGTGTGTGCATGCGCTTGACCAAAAACTGGCATTTTCAGTGCTGTCTATAAAATCCATCGCGCACAAAAAAACACGCATCCTATTCGCGCTGGGATTGACCTCTCTTTTCCTTTCAATGTGGATAAGCAACACAGCCACAACCGCCATGATGTATCCAATCGCATTGGGAGTTCTGGATGCGATCCATTCGAATGGAAAAAACAGGAAAAACACGTCTTTTGGAGTCACTCTCCTTCTAACACTGGCCTATGCCGCTTCCATAGGAGGAGTAGGGACTCCGATCGGGAGCCCCCCTAACCTTATCGCCATCGGTATGCTGGAGAGGCTTGCGGATTATCGGATCACATTTTTCCAATGGATGATTTTGGGATTTCTCGTTCTCATCCCCATGTACCTCTTTCTGTTTCTCTACATGAAATTCAAGATCAGGGGTGAGGCAAAATCCGAGGAACCTGTCGATCTTTCGACATTGCAGAATAAAGGACAACGAGGCAAGCTCACCCGGGGGCAAAAGAATGTCCTCTTTGCATTCTCTGTGACTGTTTTCTTGTGGATCCTCCCTGGAATCGTTTCGCTTATCTGGGGAAGAACAGCACCTTCCTTCCTTTGGCTCCAGGGACATTTTCCAGAAGCGGTTGCTGCGATTTTCGGTGCAGGCCTTCTGTTCTTTCTACCGGTCAATTTTTCTAAAGGAGAATTTACACTCTCTTTAAGACAGGCCATGACAATCGATTGGGGGACCCTCCTGCTCTTTGGAGGAGGGCTGTCTTTGGGATTCCAGATGTTCGAATCAGGCCTAGCCGAGGCCATCGGCAACGCCTTCATCTCATTAGGGGGACGCTCAGCAAGCCTGACCCTGGTCACTCTGCTCGCTGTGGCCTTTAGCGTGTTCATGACAGAACTCACTTCAAACACGGCCTCAGCAAACATGATCATTCCTATCATCATCGCCGTTTCCAATGCTGCAGGCATTAGCCCGCTCCCGCCTGTTCTCGGCAGTGCTATCGGGTGCAGCTTTGCCTTTATGCTACCCGTAGCCACTCCTCCGAATGCCATCATTTACGGCTCGGGAATGATCCCCCTCCCACAAATGATGAAACATGGTTTCTGGCTGAACATCGCGGGAATTCTTTTGATCTGGTTGGGAGTGGGTATCGTCGCCCCACTCCTTAACCTATTCTAAATCGATATGTTATAATGAATCGGTGATAGTTATAATAAGAATTAGATTTTTTTTGGAGGAAAGTATCGGCAGTTTTTACGAATAATTCAGGTGAAAAGATGGACGCATATTTGTCAAAAGAAGCATCCAGCTCTTTAGAAGCTCTGAACATAGTGAGAGGAGATCAGGACGGTCTGCTCTTAGGTCATTTGAGGGGACACCGATTTTTTGTCGAACAAATCTTCCCCACGCAAAAGGGATTTTTTTCCTCTCAGAAACAGTACCTCTCCTTGAATCAACACTTCTGTGATAGAGTGATCGGCTTCTTTTCCTTCAATCCTGACGAGCGAAGGGCTAAAAAAATCCTTGCACCACTCACTCAGGGAAAACTCTACCTGAGCATCCATTCCCAAGACGATGACACACTGGATATTCGATCCTTCCGGATAGATTATAAAGACCGATTCTATCTTTCCCCCATCCGTCTTAAATCCTAACCTGGATTATTCACGAGTTGAGATTGCAGTAGCGGCAAGGCACAAAGGAGAAAAGGATGGAAGACTCCTTAACCAGAGACCAAAAAACATTTCTTCTGGATTTGGCGAGACGAGCGATCAAACACTATTTGGATAAGAGCAGATCTCTGAAGGAAAAATCCGATGATCCCCTTCTCAAGGAGAAAAGAGGAGCTTTTGTCACGCTGAAAGTGGATAACGAACTCAGGGGCTGTATCGGCTACCCCTTGCCTCGTAAATCCCTCCTCGAAACTATCATCGACTGTGCCGTTGCCGCTGCGACACAAGACTTCCGATTTGTTTCCATAAAAGAAGAAGAGCTGTTTCGAGTAAAGATCGAGATCTCAGTCCTGACGCTCCCCCGGAAAGTCAAGGATGTTTCGGAAATAAAGATCGGCGAACACGGAATCATTTTATCCAAAGGACCAAACAGAGGCCTCCTTCTGCCCCAGGTTCCTGTGGAATGGGATTGGGATCTAGAGGCCTACCTCAACCATGGATGTCTCAAGGCCGGTCTGGCTGAGGACGAATGGAAAAAGGGAGCCATGATCGAGATATTCTCCGCTCAGGTATTCTCTGAGTAACACATTTCGGG
>WTAW01000286.1 GCA_013139435.1 Candidatus Aminicenantota bacterium
AGATCCTTCATCCTCGGTTTTCAACTATTCAGAATTATAAATCTTTAGTGTTTGCAGCAAAAGGGGAAAAAGATGAAGCTCTTGCCATCAGGAAAAACGGAGCTGTCTACTCTTTATTGGGAATGAATGATAAAGCGATTCAATATATCGAAGATGAGATGAAGAAAGATTATGAGCATCATGACTGCTCCTATATCTCTTTATTGAATAGTTCTTTCTATGACAGCCTGCGTGATGACACCCGATTTCATGAGATTTTGAAAAAGGCGAAGCAGAAATATGAAGAGAGATTGAAGAAATTTGCTGATCTATGATGACTGGAAAGATGCAGACCCAGGGCTAACTGAAGTTGAGGATACAAAGACGAGACTGGCTGGGTTGAGATAATTACTCCAGGCCTCGGCTTCCCGAGATTGAAAAAAGACAGCAAAACTGGTTTAATACTTCATTAGGGAAGACGATTGAGAGGGAAGGAAAAGGATATTATCAGTGAGAGAGAAAAATGCTGGATGTTTTAAGGTTTATTCTGTAAAGGGAGGATATAATGGGTGTTCTTCACAACGGGAAAGAAAAGTTTGAAAATCTTATAAGAAGAACCAGGATGAAAAGGAGCGAACAGAAAAAGAGACCGCCAAGAAAGGGCGAGAAAAATAAGCTTTTATTACAACTAACGATCCCTTCCCGCAGAGGAAGACGAAAAAAATAATTACAGTCCATGAGCTCAATGGAAAATACAGTTTGAGGATTAAAGGAGGTTGCTATGAAAGAACTCATTGAATTGATTGCCAAAGCATTAGTGGACAATCCGGACAAGGTACAGGTTTCCCAATTAGACGGGGAACAGAGCTCTATCATTGAATTAAAGGTGGCTCAGGAAGATGTAGGAAAGGTTATCGGAAAACAGGGAAGAAATGCTCAGGCTATCAGAGTTATTCTCGGTGCTGCTGGAATGAAGCTGAAAAGGAGATTTAATCTCGAGATAATCGATAAATAATAATTTGGTCAGCACAGGGAAATGATTATATGTTGATGTTTATTAACGTTTTCCCTGGAAGGATGCAGACCCAAGCCTGCCCGAGGTTGAGGGGGAGGGGGGTTCTCATTCGCTTTGAACCTTGTCAAAAGGAATCAGTTAGTAGTAGTATGATACTCGGAATCTGTAGCTTAACAAATCAGTAAAAAAGTCTGAAACCGCTTGACGACATACATTCGGTGCTACAGTCCGGCGCAAGTCATTTTCAAGCAAGGAGATACAGATATGGGTGATAAGGGAAAAAAGGATAAAGGCAAAAGGGAACAACAGAAAAAGGCCCAGCTTAGTCCAAAGGATAAACGAAGATTGAAAAAAGAAAAGAAGAATAAATAAATGCCCAGTGCTGTCCGGTGATGACCTACTCCCAATAATTGTATCACTCTCAGAGTTAGAATCCAAAGGTCGGAGGTTCAAATTCCTCCTGGCGTACCACTAATCTCCATCCATAAAAAGAATGGCTCCCTATATGAACATTCATACAGGTCGGTAATGCATCCTAAAATAATAATTTAGAATTTCTCCGAGATTGTATATAATATTCTTAGAGAAATAGCTCCCGAGTGACGTCATGGAACCCATAGTTTACAAATCTCAAAACTTTCAAGAGGCTGAAGAGTATGATATTCACCAGCATACACAGATGTCGCCTTCACAACGTCAGGCAGCGGCAAAAAAACTCCGTGAACGATATTTCGGGAAAAATACTCCCGATGTAAGAGCCTCACACAGATAGAATGAATCCCTCCTATTTTTCCCCGGATATTTTAGAGTTCATAAGACTTTTATCCATTCATAAAGTGAGATATTTGATTGTTGGTGGGGAAGCTGTTATCTATTATGGTCATGCCAGATTGACCGGCGATATTGATATTTTTTATGACAGAACAAAGGAAAATACCGAGGCTCTATATGCAGCCTTAAAAGTTTTCTGGGAAGGGAAAATCCCTGGAGTTGAAAATCATACAGAATTCTTGAAGAAAGGCACGATCATTCAATTTGGACGTCCTCCAAACAGGATCGACCTCATTAATGATATTTCAGGAGTGATTTTTGACGAAGCATGGCCTACCCGCATGCTTGAAGAAGTGAAAATCAAGGATCAAAAGTATTTTGTGTGTTATCTGGGATTAGAAGATTTAATAATAAATAAACGCAAGGCTAAACGCTATAAAGACTTAGAAGATTTAAAATATCTGACTGCGCTTGATAAAAAGAAGTAATTCCGCCTCGGGATTAACTCAATCTCATTGAAAGATGTACACATCTGTTTAAATCAATATTTGCGTTGACAAAGCATTAATCTGTTTGACTCTTCCACTTCAAATCTATATCCTATTCTCAGCATCGTAAGGGGAACTAATGTCAACACAATGCCCTAAATGCAATTCTGAGAACACTGATACTGCACGGTTTTGTTCTGATTGCGGCATTCAGCTGATCTCCCAGAAGGATATCCCTGCCCAAACCAGAACAATTGAAACACCAGTCCAAGAACTCACCCGAGGCACCACATTTGCAAACCGCTACGAGATCATCGAAGAGCTTGGTACAGGCGGTATGGGAAAAGTCTATAGAGTTGAGGACATGAAGGCGAAAGAAGAGATTGCTTTAAAGCTCATTAAGCCTGAGATTGTAGCAGATATAAAAACGATCGATAGGTTCAGGAATGAGCTGACTACCGCCCGGAAAATCAGACACAAGAACATTTGTGGAATGTATCATCTGGGTGAGGACAAGGGCAGCTACTATATCACAATGGAGTACGTTCCAGGTGAGGATCTCAAAAGCTTCCTTCGAAGGTCGAAAAAACTGACTGTCGAAACAACTGTTTCCATTGGAATACAGATATGCGATGGATTATCTGAAGCCCATCGAATGGGAGTTATTCACCGCGATCTCAAGCCTAGCAACATCATGATCGATAGGGAAGGCAATGCCAGGATCATGGACTTCGGCATTGCACGATCGCTCAAAGGAAAAGGCATAACTGGCCCAGGAGTGATGATCGGAACACCTGAGTATATGTCACCAGAACAAGTAGAGGGGAAAGAAATAGATCAACGTACTGATATTTATTCTTTTGGAGTGATTATCTATGAGATGGTGACAGGTAGAGTGCCTTTTGAAGGAGACACTGCGTTAACCATTGCGGTGAGGCAAAAGACTGAAGAACCTAAAGATCCAAGAGAGTTCAATACACAACTGTCTGAGGACCTTAGCCGTGTGATACTGAAATGTTTAGAAAAGGATAAAGGAAAGAGATACCAGAGTATTGATCAGATTCTGGATGAATTAAGTGAAATAGAGAGAAGTATTACTACCACAGAAAGAATTCTGCCTAAAAAAGAGCCGGAGATAACAAAAACAGGTGATATAGAATGGAAAGACTCTATTGCGGTGCTTCCATTTGTTGATTTAAGTGCTCAAAAAGACCAGGAGTATTTTTGCGATGGCATGGCTGAAGAACTCATTAATGCCCTGTCAAAAATTGAAAAATTGCATGTTGCTTCAAGGACTTCTTCTTTCCAATT
>WTAW01000178.1 GCA_013139435.1 Candidatus Aminicenantota bacterium
TCTCCTCGAAGATGTCTTTTTCCTTTTTACTCATTATTCTGTCCTCTTTGTTTGTATTCTTTCGGATTATAACATGTTAGAAATCAATTTAAAATTCTTGTGGTGGAGCTCGTTTAAAAGAACTCTAACCCTGCGATGAATAGAGGTGATGTGTTTCCTGTGTCGATGTGTTTGCCGCAGTCAAAGATCCGGGTGAGCCCAGCTCCTAAAATCAGTGAAAGTTTTTCTGATAAAGGGATCCCGAGAATAAGGCGAGCTTCCAACATGTGCTGGTTGGGCTCTTCCTCGGTCTGTTTAAACAAAGGTTTGTTATCCCTGAAGCGGTAGCCGATATCCGGACTCAACGTTAGGCGGCCTGGACACCTTCAGTTTTTTCTCCCACTATGTTAAAAAGGCTGACGGCTTGAAGCCCGGTGAAGTTATTTCCACTGATGTTGAAGCCGCCGCAGAGCTGTACCCCTTCTAGATCATGGGTTATAACCGAAGCGATCAGGCTCAAATCCAAACCATTGACATATCCTACCCTGCCAGACAAGAGAGAGAGGTTCAGATTGACTGTATCGTGCTTCGTTTTGTTGATGCTGACAGGGTGCCATAGGGATAGATTTACTGCGTATTTTTTCCCTTCTTCTTTTTCCTCCTCCTTATCTTCTTGAGCAAAGACCTGTCCTTGGTTAATTAAGAAAGCGAACATTATAAGAAGAACAATCGCTACATGTTTCACAAACCACCATCCTTTGTTTACGAAAGATCTCTTTTCTTTATAGTACGCGATTTTAGCAAAAAGAGTTCCACAGGAAGTAATAAATAATAGGGACGGGCCATGCTATCATGTTGATAACAAGGCAATTAAATCCCGATTTACACAAAAAAAACACCTTAGAGCCATGATTTTGGTGGGAAAAATCAGCTTCTAAGGGCGTCACAACGAATTTATTGATCAATTTCGGGAAGGCAGAAAGAGATCTCGTATTGGCTTGGGCATTGCTCACAGCGTATCATTGCTGTTAATTGTTCGCACTTTGTTTGTGTTTGGCTCGCAAAACTCATCGATAGCCCGCCACTGCATTCAGGGCAAGCCTCTGGTACGGCCATCCAAAGAGTCAAAATCTTATTAGGATTTTTGGGGCAGGGAAAAGCCTCTTCTTTAATTTCAAAAAAAGCGATTCCTGCTTCTCGAAGCTCATCAAGAAGCCCTTGGTAATAAGACAGAGTTGCCGCACTTTTTTTCTCGGCCAGTTTTTTCCCTGTAGCTGTGCGCATGTTGGTTTTTAGTGTGGCGGCGTAGGTTAATTCTTTACTTAAAGAAGAGATGAGGGTTTTGTGCAGGTTTTGTCCCCGCAAGGCGGATTTAACGAAAAAATTGGCAACACCGAGATAACCGAATTTTGCCAAAAAGTCCGCATCGTGTACCACATCTGTGATTTTGCTGGCCGGCTGTTTATCGTTGTACAGGGCAGTCAGAGCAGCGGTAATTGTGTCTATTTTTTCATTGTCCATGCCTACTTCAGTCAGGACTTCTTTCGCCAAGCGAGCGGCTTTTTCCTCCTCGGGAATATCATCAGAATGGTAGTGGCCTCCAAAGAATTTGCCGCTATCGTGGAAGAGAGCAGAAATCACAGCTTCTGTAGCGTTCACATCTTCAGCGAGTGCGATCTTCCGGGCGAAAGATGCCACGTGCAATGTGTGTTCCCATAGGAAACTATCGAAAGCTTCCTCATCGCTATCTGCATCCTGCGAAAACCTTCTCTCCGAATCTTCAATCAACTGTCTGATTCGGTCGATGAGTTTGGGATATTGGGGAGAAATGAGGTTCTCTAAATCGTTTATTGCACGCATCGGTATCGTGGGTCAGGATGAATCCAATTATCGACGGGTGCAAAGACTATGTCAATGTGGTTGTTGCTTTTTTTGCAACACGATTTATGATGGGAGTGTGAAAGACCTGTTTCTTTGCAACGGCCAGTCTCTCAGCCTTATTGTGCTTGCTGGGGGGAGCAGCCGGCGCATGCAGTGGGATAAAGCATTGCTTCCCGCACCTGAGGGGACCATCATCGAACACATCCTCAATCAGCTGGAGGAACACTTTAACGAAGTGTTGATCAGCGTTTCCAGCAAAGAAAAATTCACCTTCTTGAAGCGGAGATTGATCGTCGATGATAAACCGGACGAAGGTCCGATGATGGGGATCAAGACGGCGCTTCAGGCCTCCAGGAATGAAAAAAACTTTGTCATCGCCTGTGATATTCCTGATATCGACCTTGGCTTTCTTCAAAGACTCATTCGGGAAGCTGAACATTCCGATATTGCTCTTCCTATCTCTCCGGGGGGTAGGAAGGAACCTCTCTTTGCCGTTTATTCCAAATCGGTACTCCCCGAAATAGAAAAACTTCTGGATGAAGGCGTTCTCTCTCTCCTTCCTCTGTTTGAACGCTGCAAGGTTCGCTATGTCCCGATGGGAGAGAGTGTCTGGTTCAAAAACCTCAACACACGCAAAGACTATAAAAATTTCCTGAAACAGAAGAACAGGCCGCTACCTGATTAGCGGGTCGTTGCGTGAACAGATAGTGAGAGTTTATACAAACATCCTGAAACAAAGGATCAATGGCCGATCTGGAAAAAAGACGCTACATAATGTTTTATATGATATATGTATGCTCTGACTGAGTGAGTTGGAGGATAAGCAATGACTGATACAAATACCTACATTAGGCAACTGATAGAGTTTAATCCCTTGAGGGAGTCTCTCCTCCTTAGGGCTATCCGGGTACTACAGCTCCCTCAGGGGAGCAGGGGAATGGATGCGGGATG
>WTAW01000389.1 GCA_013139435.1 Candidatus Aminicenantota bacterium
CAGTATCCGGAACAGTTCCAGCATTTTTCGGCTTTATTCTGTGGAAGAGCCGCATATTTGACCATCGCTGTTTTCTCGCGCCCCTGCGCTTGAAAGTAATGATTGTAGCGCATGATCGTGTTCACCGGCACAGCATGAGGACAGCTTGACTCGCACTTGCCGCAAGCATGACGGCAATAAAGATCACCGTAGAGAGACTTGTAGGCTGCCAGCACTTTCTCGGCCTTAAGGTCGAACCTGACTCCGGAAAGATTCCCATAGAATTCCAGGTCGCTGAAATTTTTGATAGTGGGACATGCACAGCTGACATTGGGATTATTGAGAACAAACTTCATGGCCGCACTGCGGACTTCGTCGTAGCTTTTTAAGCCGTACTGTTTCTGGAAGGCCTCAGTGGCATCGGCTCTTCCCTTTAGTCTACCGAGAAGGTTTTGCATGCGTTCCGAGACTTCCTTGTCCTCTTCTTTCAACTGGTCTGCCTGTTCCTTCACTTCCAAGTAATTCAGGACAGGATTGGTTTTCATCAAGGTCGTACCGATATTCTTCTGCTTATAAGCCTTTAAAATCCTCTCGCCCTCGTCTTTTTGAAGAAAATTGTAGACGAGAAGTGCCACATCGAAACGGCCATCCGCTGCGGCAGCTAAATGGACCTTTTCCATGGTTTCAGGCACATCGCCCCACTGAGCCCCATGGTTGGAAAGGCCAAGAAAGCGCACTCGTTCTTCTGCCTTGAGCTCTTTAAATGCGGCGTGAAATCCTTCGGTACTCAGTTTTTCCACTGTGTTAGGCATGTGGATCATCAGACAATCGACATATTCCGTCTGAAGCCGTTCTAAACATTTAAGGGCTCTGTCTTTGATCGCTTTTTTTGTGAGATCTCCTCTCAATCCCAGCTTTGTTGTGACGAAAATTTTCTTCCTGTCGCGGTTTTTGATGACGTTGCCGATCATCCTTTCAGAGCGGCCTCTGCCATAACCTTCCGCAGTATCGATGTAATTAATCCCTGCATCCAGGATGGCCTCGAGGAGAGCGGGCTCTGCCAGCTCACCAGCTCCGAATGACATATCTGAGACCTTGAATCCTGTCCGGCCCAGCGTTCGGTATTCTTTGATCTTCACTTCATTCTCTTCGACAGACGAACCAGAGCCGAATAGTTTCTTTCGACTGCCAAATCCTATGCCAGTCAAGACTGCAGCTGAGCTGCCGAGAAAACGACGACGGCTTAATTCTTGGCTAGATGGGGTTGTTTTTTTCTTCACTCGGGGGACTCCTTTTAAAATCGAAGTTAAAAGTCTTGAAAACTTATCATATAAATAGGGATTATCCTACCGTTTTATCATTCCCCGGTCAAGGAGAATCCTAAAAAACAAATAAGGACTGCATATATGCTTGTTATTAATTCTCTCCTTCATTGGCCATGTGTACAACATGTTGAGGGAAGGGGATCTCAATTCCCTGGGAATCAAACGCCTCTTTGACTTGGCGGGTGAGGTCAAACTTCACATCCCAGTAGTCTTCCTTTTTCACCCAGGGCCTCACCACAAAATTGACACTGGAATCGGCGAGCTCAGACACAGCGATCTGTGTTTCAGGTTCAGGGAGTATCCTTGCATCTTCCTTGAGGATATTCCTTATAACGTCATAGGCTTTCTGGATAGACGAACTGTAACCTATCCCGAATACAAGATCCACTCTGCGCGTATCGTACCCAGTAATATTTTTGATCACATCACCATAGACCTTGCCATTCGGCACGATGACCTTTACATTATCCAGGGTTGCAAGGATCGTATTGAACAGATGTATATCTTGGACAGTACCCATGACACCCGCTGCCTCGATGAGGTCACCGATCTTGAAAGGTCGATAAATGAGGATCATGACGCCCGCTGCAAAATTGGCCAAGGACCCTTGAAGTGCAAAACCCACGGCAAAACTGGCTGCACCGAGGACAGCTACAAAAGATGCCGTCTGCATCCCAAACTTAGCCAGTGCTGCGATAACGGCAAAGATGATGACTAGAAAGAAAACCAAGCTTGACAGAAATGAAACGATCGCGTCATCGAGGTTTGATCTTTTTGCGATCTTCCTCACTATTTTCCTAGCCACCCCGGCAAAAAAGCGACCGAGGATAAGAATGAGAATCGCTCCCACAATCTTTAGTCCATAGGTTGTCGCAAAAACGATCAGCTGGTCGGTAATTTTTTCCATAATTATCCTCCTTCCATAATTATCCTGAAATATTCAGGTTATTCTATCCTTGAAAAAAAGGGGACAGTCCCCTTTTCTGCTCACCCCTGGAAAAATGCACCTGTCACCTTTTTGGTTTTTTATTTGATGTAGCCCAGGGCTTTGAGCTCTTCGATCTCTTTCTGAGTCAGGGTCTTCTCGATATCCTCTTTTCCGATATTCGCCAGTTTCTCCTGCGCATTCACCCAATTGAACAGCCTGTTTCTCAAGTAGTGCGCAACAATAGGGTTCCTGCCGAACACATTCGTCTGTTCTCCTGGATCGGATTCGATAGCATAGAGCTCATACTCACGAACATCATTCGTCCATTCTGTCCCGGTGTGAATCAATTTCCACTTTCCATCCACAATGGCTTTTTTGTTCAGGTTGGGTCCTGTTTCCAGAAAAATCTCATGATGAACCGGCGATTCGATCGAATCAGGTGAGAGCAAAAGCCTCTTCAAGCTCTTCCCTGAGAGCAAGACAGGGATGCTCTCACGGGCAAAATCGAGAAGAGTGGGAAAGATGTCGATCTCCTGCACGTTATCCTCGATGATGCGGCCGGCATTCAACTGATGGGGAAGCTTCACGATGAAAAGATGCTTGACCTGTTCCTGGTAGAGCGTCTGCCCGTGGGCAAAACCTCCATGCTCGTAAAACTCCTCCCCGTGGTCAGACATCAGGATAACTAAGGTCTTGTCATACAGACCGAGGCTTTTCAGCTCTGCCATCAAATCGCCAAAAGCTTTGTCATTCTGGGTGATGGAAGCATCGTACATCCGAAGTGTGTGATTCAAATCCACCTGGTATCTCTCTTCTCCCTTCCTTTCAACAACAACGACATTAGGTCTTCCGGTATCTTTGGGATAAAACTCCTCCTTGATCTTGTAGGGGCGATGAGGCTCCATAGTGTGGATATACATGAAGAATGGGGATGGTTCAGCCTGCAACTGTGAGAAGGCGTATGTGTTGAGCATCTCCGCCAATCCGCCATCCAGATTGGAATGGTATTTAAAATAAGAAAATCCCTGGTTGAAGTTGAAGAACTCCTTGATCCCGGCGTTTGAGGAGATCCCGATCGTGTGAAAACCTGCGTTTTTCAACACCTCAGCCAACGTCTGGAATTCCGCAGCCAGCCCGCTTTTTATAGTGATCGCCTGATGCTGGAAAGGATACAGACCCGTAAACAGGGCCCCTACAGATGGCCTGGTCCATGATGACTGTGCGTAGGCGTTCTTGAAGAGGATACAGTCCCTGGAAAACTCTGTCATATGGGGGGCCGTATTTTTTTCATACCCGAAGAAGGGAAGAAAATCGGGACGGAGAGCATCCACCAGATAGATCAGAATGTTGAAAGGCTCTGCAAGCGCAGGTTCTGATTTTCCTAAATCAGGAGAAGGCCCCTCCATCGCTTTAAAGATCCTTGGTTTTTTGAGAAAAAGTTTCGTTGAGGTGTCAACTGCGAGAGATTCGCTCATAAAAACAAAACTTATCCGCGAGATCAGGTTTTCGTAGGGAGAAAGATCGACCGGAAGGTTTTCCTTATTAACTCTGGTCCTTTCGGCAAAAGATTGTTCATAGAGGACATGGTCCTCACCGTAAAGCGTTTCAAGATAGATCTTTAGCTTGGATCTGTCTAGAGAACTCGGTTTGGCCGCTTCCAAGGAAAAGTCAAAGTTAAGTTTAGCCCTCCTGGGAATCTTGAGATGATAGCTCAGACATGTATTCAGGTCTAATACGATCGTTTGTATTTCCGTGTCGACAAGAGAATGTCCCTTCTCATCGGTCGGGTCTGCAGATGTAGGAGTGCCTTCCCTTCCAAAGACAAACTTGCGTAAAGCAAGCCAGTGCCGGTCTGCGACACTGTTTGGAAGGGGAGACCTGCGAAACTCCAAAAAATTCTCGCCGATGTGTAGAAATTCCTTTTTGGCATTCACCGTTACTCTCTGATAGTCCCTCTGGTCGAGGGAGGATGAGAATATTTTGTGCCCGTTGAGCATGACGTCAAAAACCGGAGAAGGCTCCAATCTGGCTGATAGCATAGACCTGACATTGAAAGCCAACTTCGTGTCTTTTTTTTCAAGGCAGCCAAAACGGAAGAGAGCTTTTTCCTTTTGTCTTGGTATGAGAATCGCATTCTGTTCCTGCTTCCGGTTCCTGTTCCATCCGAACATCCTGTCGCTCTCTCTCCAGGAACGAAAGAGATTTTGGCTTCTGTAATGGGTTATT
>WTAW01000119.1 GCA_013139435.1 Candidatus Aminicenantota bacterium
CGAGGAACATATACACATCGACATTTCCCCGGAAAAACAGAAAGAGTGGGGCATCATGATGGGTTCTCCTGTCCTCCAAAGCATTTCCTCTCGAGTCGTACTCCCGGGCAACCTGTCCCTCAACAGCAACAAAACCGCGCACATCACATCCTTCGTGCACGGGCAGATCTCGGCCCTTTCTGCCGACCTGGGGAAAAAGGTGAGTCAGAGACAAAGACTCGTCACGATCAACTCGCCCGACTTCGGTAAAGCTCAAGCGGACTTCTTGCAAACCCGGACAGCTCTAAACCACAGCCAACAGGAATACGAGCGTGCAAAGATGCTCCGTGCAGAAAAAGCCATAGAGGAGAGAGAATACCTCAGACGAAAGGCCGAGTACGAAAAGCTCTCCACAGAATACGGGGCACTGGGATCTGCTCTACACTCTTATGGAATCACCCATGAACAGATCGACGCGCTCATCGCCAAATGCGATGCCCTGGAGGAAGAGGAATACAAATGTGAGATCGCTGATCCAAACCTTCCGATCCGTTCACCGATCTCAGGAACAATTATTTTCCGGGACGCGATCATAGGGGCATACATCGAACCGGAAAAGATCCTTTTTACTGTATCCGACTTAGGCACGCTCTGGGCTGTCTTGGATGCTTATGAAAAAGACATCCCCTACATTTCAAAAGAAAGCCGTGTTCACATTCTATCCCCATTGTATCCTGAAAAAATATTTCCGGGACAAATCACCTACATCAGCGAGACCATCGATGAAAAATTGCGCACCGTCAAAATCAGGGTGGAAGTTCCCAACACCGAGGGTCTGCTCAAACCAAACATGTACATCCAGGGGATCGTGGAAAACCATGCGGATGGTAAAAATATTCTGGCTGTCCCAGAGGAGGCCATTCAGAACATGAATGGAGAAAAGGTCGTCTTTGTGATGGAGAGCAAGGACGTTTTTGCGGCACGCCATGTTCAAATCGGGAATAAGATCGGCGATCGCAGGATCATTACAGAGGGGCTGAAACCCGATGATTATCTCGTCCTCAAAGGCGCCTTCACGATCAAAACCGAACTGACAAAGGGCACCCTCACCCATCAGCATGTACACTGAATAAGCCCCAATAGATCCATAGATGATACAGAAAATCATTCATTTTTCACTGAAGCAGCGGATGTTCATCGTGATGGCCACAGTTATCGTGGCTCTCCTCGGTTTGTTGGCCTACCAAAACCTCGCCATCGATGTCTTCCCCGACCCCTCGCCCCCTCTTGTTCAGATATACACCGAAGCCCACGGAATGGCGCCCGAGGAAGTGGAGAGGCTGGTCTCCTACCCCGTCGAGTCTTCGATGTACGGGCTTCCGCGGGTAAAAAACATCCGTTCCGTCTCCACCTATGCCCTTTCCCTCGTGAACATCTATTTCCAGGACAAAACCGATATTTACTGGGCCAGACAACTCGTTGCACAGAGGCTCTTAGAGGTCAAAGGACAGCTCCCGGAACAGGCACACGAACCAGTACTTGGCCCTATCGCCACGGGACTTGGATTGGTATATCTTTACTATCTCGAAGGGGAGGGCTACTCCACTCTTGAACTCAGGACCATCCAGGACTGGCTCGTAAAATACGAACTCAAATCGGTTCCAGAAGTCTCTCAGGTACTAAGTATCGGCGGAGATGTCAAACAATATCAGATCTTGGTGAATCCCCAATCCTTACTCAAATACGACCTGTCTGTGTCGGACATCACGTTAAAAGTCCGGCAGAACAATCAAAACATAGGGGCGAGTTTCATAACCAAGGGGAAAGAAGAGTATTTGATCCGGAGCATCGGTCTCGCCAAAAATGTCGCAGACCTCGAAAACATTGTTGTCGCCAATCACTTGGGTACCCCGGTCAAACTTAAAGATGTGTCCAAAGTTCAGATCCTTCCGGCCATACGGAGAGGGGCGGCTTTAGTCAATGGAGAGGGAGAAAAGGTTGTGGGCATGGTCCTCAAGCTTTTCGGATCCAACACCGCAAGGGTTATCCAGGACACAGAAGATCGGATAAACGAGATCAACAAGGCCCTTCCCCAGGGCGTAAAAATCGTCCCGTTTTACAACCAAGCGCTGCTCGTCAAAAAGTGCTTTTCAACAGTATCCACAAACCTGATCTTAGGAATCGCCCTGATCATTATCGTGCTCTTCCTCTTTATGGGAGACTTCTCCTCAGCCATGATCGCCGTTTTCGCTCTGCCTTTCTCGATTCTTTTTGCGTTCATCCTGATGCAACGCGCGGACCTGGCTGCAGACCTGATATCCTTCGGCGGACTGGCCATAGCGATCGGACTGATCGCGGATGCGGCCATCATCATGGTGGAAAACATCCACCGGCACATCACCCAATCTCCTGAAGCAAAAATTCAGGCCATCGTATCCGCAAGTACAGAAGTAGGACGTCCCCTCTTCTTCGCTATCATAATCATCATCCTGGTCTTTCTGCCCATCTTCACTCTGTCCGGTGTAGAGGGTATCATGTTCCGGCCTATGGGCTACACCATTTCCTTTGCGCTGGCAGGCTCCCTGATCTTTGCGCTCGTATCTGCACCTGCACTCTCCTATTATTTTTTAAGGAGAAGAAAAAACAAAGTCCAGGAGCCTTTCCTTATCCGAAACATCAAGAAGGTCTATCTTCCCTTTTTTGCACTCTGTCAGAAACATCGTAAAGCTGTTTTTTTGTTGACCATCCTGGTATTCGCGATCGGCCTCGCCATTTTGCCTTTCCTGGGCCGGGAATACATCCCTTATCTGGAGGAAGGGACGCTACATCTCAGAGTGACATACGACCCGAACATCAGCCTGAAGGAAACCATCACGCTTACGAACGACATCGAAAAAACCCTCAGAGACACCCCCGAAGTCACCGGAGTTTTGAGCCGCATCGGAAGAGGAGAGGTGGGGAGCCACGCCCATTTTGTGAATGACGCCGAGATCCTCATCAACATCAATCCTATACAGCGCTGGGAACACTTCAAGAGCAAAGATGAGCTCATCCGTGAGATCGAACACCGCCTGGAAAAATTCCCCGGTTTAAACCTCAATATCACCCAGCCCATCGCCCATAATTTGGATGAACTTCTCACGGGAGTCAAAGCGCAACTCGCCATAAAGCTCTACGGAGAAGATTTCGAAGTGCTCAAGGAAAAATCCACACAAATTAAGGACGTGATCGCGTCTATCGAAGGCGCAGCTGATGTCCAAGTGGAGCAGTTTTCTGGCCAGAACCACATTCAGATTTTCCTCGATAGGGATAGGATTGCGCGCTACGGCATGAATATCCGGGATATCCAGGACACGATCGAGGCCGCAGTAGGAGGGATCACGTTAGGGCAGATCTACGAGGAACAGAAAAGATTTGATATATTCCTCAGGTTTGAGCCAGAATACCGCAAGGACATCGAACAGATCGAAGGCCTGCTCATCCGGTTGCCCGATGGAGGCCAGGTTCCGCTCGCCCAACTGGCATCCGTCGAGGAAATCATGGGCCCCCGTGTTATCAACCGGGAAAGCAACAAACGTTTTATCACCGTCCAGTGCAACATCCGGGGAAGGGATATCGGCCGCTTCGTGGACGAGGCCAAGAGCCGGATCGACAAGAGTGTCCAACTCCCGCCCGAGTACTTGGTCAAATGGGGCGGGCAATTCGAGCTGCAGCAACAAGCCAATCAAAGGTTCCTGATCATTACTCCGATAACACTGGCACTGGTCGCTCTTTTGCTTTTCACCATCTTCTACTCTTTCCAGGAAGTGCTCATCATCCTCATCAATATCCCTCTTGCCCTGACAGGGGGGATCATCGCACTCAAAGTCTCTGGTCTGTATCTCAGTGTGCCTGCGTCAATCGGCTTCATCGCTATTTTTGGGATCGCGCTGGAAGATGGGCTTGTTCTGATCTCTGCCTTTCACAGCCAGCTCAAGAAGGGCGTATCCATGGCAGAAGCTATCATCGAGGGTGTTAACATCAAACTCCGTCCCGTCTTGATGACAACCTTCACCACGATATTCGGTGTTTTGCCCCTGCTTCTAGCAAAAGGCCCTGGAGCAGAGATCTGGAGGCCCCTGGCAACAGTGGTTGTCGGCGGACTCATCACATCCACTTTTGTAACCCTTATTGTTTTGCCCTTGATCTTTCAAACCCTGAAAAAAGAAAAGATCCATTAGAACATGCGTATAATCATTCGCACATTTCCGCGCAAAACTACATGGCTTCTGATCCTCCTGCTCTTTTTTCCTTTTTGTTCATCCTCGCCGCAAGGATTCATTGTTCTCTGTGCGGGCGATAGCATAACGGCCGCCGATTATCCGCGTTTTCTCCAGCGTCGATTCGACCAGGACAACATCCTGGCCAAAGTGCTTAACTACGGCCGTAGCGGTAACACTTCGGGCGAATATTTGGCATTCCTGAAAAAAAACACACAGATCCTCTCTGAGGAACACCCCGATTTCATCCTCATCCAGTTGGGGACGAATGACCTCCGCGAGGATCAAGACGACACATCTGCCACTCAATTTTCAGCCAACATGAAAGACATCATCAACATATTCAGCGGATTCAAGACTCGCTCAGGAAAAGCACCTCAAAGCCTTATCGCGACGATCCCTCCCATACCTGAAAACAGTCCCTCTCCTTTCACAGAAAAATCCCATCGGAGAGTCATGGACGAGATCAATCCGATCATCCGGCAGATCGCAGATGATCAAGGTCTCGTCTTAGTGGACAACTATACGCTTCTCTTAGATCAACCCCTCCTCCTCCCTGAAGTCCACCCTTCACGGGAAGGCTACAGACAAATTGCCCTAAACTGGTACAATTCCCTCAAACCACTGATCAAGTGATCATGCACAAGAAAAGTTGCAGTTTTATTGGATTAGTGTTATAATTTTGTTCAAATAGACTTTCATTTCTCACACTTAACAACTTTCTTGGAGAATTAACCATGAATAGGAAGCTTATCCGTCCCAATTTTTCCGATTACAAGGAGAAGATGAGTCGTGAGGCTTCGAAAAGGAAAGCCCATCCTGGCTACGAAACCCATGCGGAGAACTACTACTATCTCAAGCAGATGAATAAAAAAACTCCTATGGCGGTGATCTTTGAGAATGGCGACAAGGTCGAAGGATATGTGGAGTGGTATGACAGGGAATGCATCAAGCTCAACAGAAACGATGCTCCCAACCTCCTGATCTACAAGCACGCCATCAAGTATCTTTTCAAACTGGAAGAGAAGGAAGACGCCCCAAAAACACCGCCAAAGAGAACGCCCAGAAGAAGCACTACAAAAACACAAAAATGACCCTTCCCAGAATTGGGATAACGTTGGGGGACCCCGGGGGGATCGGACCGGAAGTCACATTAAGATCTCTATCCCGAAAAGATGTCTTTTCATCCGCAAACCACATCCTGTTCGGTTCGAGCTCTCTCATCCAGGAAACTCTTAAGCTCTCGGGTCTCTCGATGGATATCCCAACCGTGTCCAGGATAAACAACGCCGACCTCCATTCTATTTCTCTATGGGAAATCGAGGCACCTTTGAACGCAGGACAGAAGGGAATCGTTTCCAAAGAAAACGGAGAGGCCTCATTCCGGTTCTTCGAAGAGGCGGTAAAAAAAGCCCAAGAGGGAGCTCTTGATGCGATCGTGACAGCGCCCATATCTAAACACTCCTGGTCACTGGCAGGCATACCCTATCCCGGGCACACCGAATATCTCAGTCGATCGTACCCCCAGGCGCTCATGGCTTTCTGGTCAGAGAAAATCAAGGTGGCCCTTTTCTCCCACCACATCTCTCTCAAACAAGCTATAGAAAAAATCAAAACAAAAGAACTTTTGGAATTCTTTCTTCTTCTCCATAAATTCTTGATCCAGGCGGGAAAGAAAAATATGTCTTTCCTTGTGAGCGGCTTGAATCCCCATGCAGGAGAAGAAGGATTGCTGGGAACAGAAGAAAAGGAAGAGATTTTCCCTGCTGTAAAAAGAGCCCAGGACGAAGGGGTTCCCATCCAGGGGCCTTATCCTCCTGATGTCGTCTTCCGCAAGGCGTATGGCCTTCCGGATACCATGGTCATCGCGCTCTACCATGACCAAGGCCTTATCGCATTTAAGATGGCGGCATTCGACGAGGGAGTCAACGTGACCCTCGGGCTTCCCTTTGTCCGCACCTCTCCGGATCACGGGACAGCATTTGACATCGCCGGAAAGGGAAAAGCCGATCCTTTAAGCATGACCGAAGCTATAAGACTCGCCATCGATCTTTCCTCATCACGTAAAAACAAGACAGAAGAGGAAAACAGAAAAGGGAGAGCGACAGAGCAGAAAAACAAAGAGAGGATCCCTTGAAAATTTGCACATTTAACGTCAATTCTATCAGAGTGAGAAAAGATCTGATTCTAGAGTGGCTCAAACACAGGAACGGAGACATCGATATCCTGTGTTTTCAGGAACTCAAGGCCATCGATTCACTATTCCCCTATGAAGATTTCGAAAAAATGGGATTTCAATGCGAAGTTTTTGGTCAGAAGGCATACAATGGGGTGGCGATCTGTTCAAAATCCCCCCTTGAAGATGTCCAAAAAGGTCTTGGAGACGCGGTCTGGGATGAGCAGAAGAGATTCATCGCAGCCACCATCGATGGGATTCGTTTCATAAATATCTATGCCCCTCATGGAGATCTTCAGGGCAAAGAGAAATTCGACTATAAGCAGGGCTGGTACAAGGAGCTGATCTCTGTTCTCGATAACAATCACTCACCAAACGACCCCATATTTATTGTCGGTGACTTCAATGTCGCCAGGGAAGACCGAGATGTGTACGATCCTGAAGCCTTAAAGGGTGGCATCGGAACCCTGCCAGAAGAGAGGGAAAAATTCGAGTCACTGCTCCAGTGGGGGCTGATCGAAACATTCAGGTATAAATACCCGGACAAAACACAATTCACGTGGTGGGACTACATCGGAGGGGCCATCTGGAGAGACCAGGGGATGAGGATCGATTATATTCTCTGCACGGAATCTCTGCTGCGCACAGTCGACGCGGTGGACGTCGACCTTTGGCCGCGAAGGCGACGGGAACCCAAACCTTCAGACCACGCACCATTGATCGCCACGCTGTCCTGACCTGAGCTGCACGGAATTGAACGATACTGACTTAACCTCCTCACCGCCATCTCTTGAGTTCGGCCTGCATTTCCCTGTCTCTGTCTCGCTCACGAATGGCTTCTCTTTTCTGGTAAGCTCTTTTCCCTTTAGCCAGTGCTAGCTCTATTTTTACCTTTCCTTTGTCGTTGATCAGGACTTTTGTGGGCACCAGAGTCAACCCTCTCTCCTTTATCTTTCCCGTCAGCCGTTTGATCTCCCTCCGGTGGAGAAGGAGTTTTCTATCTCTTATAGGATCATGGTTGAACCTGTTTGCTGCCTCATAAGGACTGACATGGCAGTTCACCAGAAAAACCTCTCCCTCTTTGATCTCTGCATAGCTTTCCTTGAGGCTGATCCGTCCTTCTCTGATGGATTTCACCTCGCTCCCGACAAGAGCTACACCGGCCTCACAGGTTTCGAGAATTTCGTAGTTGAAGAAGGCCTTTTTATTCTTTGCGATAAGTCTCATGGCCAGACACTCCAATGTCTTGCGACACATAGATCTTCGTGGGATCAATGCGGCGTTTTTTCATCTTGGCTACAATAAAAGCCCTCTCCCATAAAGATAAAAAGGCACAGAGACGTACGTAGAGGAAAAAAAAGGATAAGGCTAGGAAAACGCATATTCGCCAATCAGGAATCGACTCGAGTGCTGATGTTTTCGAAACACAGGGATAACGAATGCATCACTTTATCTTCAATCTCTTCACTGGGCAAAGCGGAAACTTCTGAAATTTCTGAAACGATCAGGTCCTTGGCTCTTTCCATCATCTTTTTCTCTCGGAAAGAGAGCGGCTTGATCAGATTGAGGTAGTACAAGCTCTTCAACACGAGTGCCATGTCGTACATTGCTCCTGTTTTCATTAGGTTCGTGTGCTCTTTGAATCTACCTTTCCAATTCATCGTGACTTCAACGATACCATTTTGCATAAACCTGAATATCTTTATGATCGACTTTTCTGAGATGGGTTTTCGGATGCCGATTTCTTCGGCATTGGAAGAAGGAATAAGAACCAATGTGTTATTGGTCAGGATCCTCACGTGGTAGATGCGGAATCTTTGCCCGTAGTAATCCGCTACTTGGATATCTTCGATTACGCCGAGGCCTTGATTGGGATAGATAATCCTATCCCCAATCTTGTATCCATCCATATTGGTTCATGTATTATAACCAATCAAAAATAAAGTGTCAAATGCCTTTCCGAAACTTTGCTCCCAATGTCTCTAAATTCTTGATATTGCTTGAGTTACACAGATCATAGAATTTATAGCGTCAGAGATAATTCTAGCCTTTTTCCCATACTTTTGCTCAAGAGATCATTGAGTCCTCGCGTCATGGCTCATCAGAATCGAGGAAATTGTCTTGACAGGAAAGGGAAGGTTTATTACCATATGGGACTTAATACACGTACAAAAAGAAGAGAACGATGAAACGAACTTTCCAGCCCAACAAAAGAAAACGGAACAAAAACCATGGCTTTCTGGTTCGCATGAGAACAAAAGGCGGTCAGCGCGTAATCAAGAGCAGAAGACAGAAGGGAAGAAAAAGACTTGCCGTTTGATGTCCGAAACTTTTACTCCTCAGGAGAGGATAAGAAAAAAGAAAGATTTTTTATTTCTGTATAAAAAAGGCAATCGTTATAGAGGCAGATATTTCAATCTCATCTACCTCTCCAATGATTTGAACTTTTCCAGGATGGCTGTCGTCGTGAGTAAAAAAGTTGGAGGTGCTGTCGAGAGGAACACAATCAAACGCCGATTCAGGACGCTATTTCGAAGAAATAAACACATCTTCGCGAATCCTCAAGACATTATTCTCATTGTCAAGAAGGAGATTCAAGGCGCCTCTTGGCAATCTCTCAAAGAAGAATATCTTCGTTCCGTGACGTCGATAGCTCCGAATCATTGACCCTCATGAAACATATTGTGCTTTTCTTGATCCGCGGTTATAAAAGGACGCTCTCTCCTCTATTCGGCCAGCACTGTCGTTTTTTCCCTTCTTGTTCCGATTATACTTACGAGGCCATCGAGAAACACGGCCTGGTCAAGGGCCTGTATTTGGGGACTAAAAGACTGCTCAAATGTCACCCTCTTCATCCTGGAGGAGTGGATCCTATTCCCTGAAGGATATTTTAATGGAAAAAAGACTCTTACTCGCTATCGTCCTTTCATTCTTGGTGCTCTTCCTCTACCAGGCTCTGTTCGTCAAAAAGCAGCTCCCCCCCGAACCGAGCCCAGAAATGGTCACAGAAGTCCAGGAAAAGCCCGCTTTGCCTCCTCCGATAGAAGAGGCGCCTCCTGCCAAGGCCACTCAAGAGCCTGCAGAGGAAGTGGAGTTCCAACCCGTTTCTGGCAAAAAAGAAGACCAGATCTTCGTCAACACATCCCTGTATCGTGCGGTCTGGAGCAACAAAGGAGGGGTTCTGAAAAGCTGGCGGTTGAAAGAACATAAGGATAACGAAGGCGAAGATCTGGAACTTGT
>WTAW01000017.1 GCA_013139435.1 Candidatus Aminicenantota bacterium
CCAAATTCGACGGCCGTGGTGGAGCGTTAGAGCTAGACAAAGAGGGTAAAAATGTCTTTGTACTCAGCGGAGGAACAATCACCAAAGTTGAAGTAGAATCCGGGAAGAAGAAGCCACTAGCTATAAAAGATGAGATGATTCTCAATGAGAATGCAGAACGTAATTATCTCTATGATCACGTCACCCGCCAGGTGAAAAAGAAGTTTTACGACCCAGATTTGCACGGCGCCCAATGGGAAATGTTAACCACAGAGTATAGACGTTTCCTCCCTCACATCAACAACAACTGGGATTTCCAGGAGATGTTGAGTGAGCTTTTGGGCGAGCTGAATGCTTCCCATACAGGAGCTCGTTACCGACACAGCGATCCCCAAGGAGATCAGACGGCCTCATTGGGAGTGTTTTTTGACCAATCTTACGAAGGTTTAGGGCTCAAGATCGTTGAAATTATGAAAAAAAGCCCGTTGGTTCAAGCTGGAAGCAAGATCGTCGAAGGCGTTATCATTGAAAAGATCGATGGTGTGACCATAGAGCCAGGTCTTAACTATTATCCCCTGCTCAACCGCAAAGCTGGGAAGATCGTTCTTTTATCCCTTTTTGATACAAAAAGCTCAGAGCGTTGGGAAGAAAAGGTCAAACCCATCACCCTCAGAGAGGAGGGCCAGTTGCTTTACGATCGCTGGGTGAAACGGAACAGGAAAGTCACGCATGAACTATCAGGCGGACGTTTGGGGTACATGCACATCCGCGGTATGAGCGACTCCAGCTACCGGGTATTTATTGATGCGGTTTTGGGTGAGGAGGTCAACAAAGAAGCGCTCATTGTGGATTCGCGTTTTAACGGTGGCGGAGATCTTGTCGATGATCTTACAACATTCCTGAGCGGCGAGCGTTATCAGGTGTTCATGGCCCCCGACCGCAATATCGGCTTCGAGTCTCAACGCCGATGGACCAAACCGTCCATTGTACTGGTCTGTGAAAGCAATTACTCTGATGCACACTGTTTCCCCGCAGCTTACCGGGACCAAGGCATAGGAAGGATTGTGGGGATGCCTGTTCCGGGCACATGCACGTTTGTGTGGTGGGAAATGTTGCAGAATGGAGTGGTTTTCGGGATTCCCAATCTAGGCGTGGCTGATAAAATCGGAGATATTCTAGAAAACAAACAACTCGAACCAGACATCAAGGTGATGAATGAGCATAACAAAGTCGCCACTGGAATCGACCAACAGTTAGAGCGGGCTGTTAAGGAATTACTCGAAGAACTGAAAAATAAATAATTCTAGAGAGGATTATAAGTTTTCCACTACACAGATTTTCCAAAATTAAGTTTATAAAGGGATGTGCTTGACCCAGCTATTTGCTTGTGATAGTTTCGTCTTCAAAAAACATGAGACTCATTAACTCATGCAAATCTAGACAGTTCAACACGGATACCTAATGCGTAGATGGGCGATTTTCCTTGTAATATTGGTCGTTGTCTATCTCGTATCCCAAGCCAGCAAAAAAAAGGACGTTCGTTCGCCGTTGCGGAAGCGCTTTAACGAAACACTCACGATTATAGTCTGGGTCATGCTCGTTGCTTATGTCCTATCTTTTTTCTACTGGCTTTACACTCAGATTTTTAAGTAGACATCTTCCTATTAAAATTTCACCGTAAGGATGTAATTCACAAGTTTGTCGTAGTGCCCGGCAAACCTCTCTATCCTATCAATGATGAGTCTATGACCAAATAATTTGAGTTCAATGACCGATGTATAGAAGTAATTTATAACAGCGCGGGCATGGACTCGTTTTAGGGGTTCGATCGACCCGTACAGAGCAAGAGCCTCCTCTTTAAACTCTAGAACGTGAATTTCTGATGGATCGACAAATCCCTTCAAATTGATTGAGGGATAGATGAGATTTCTTGCCACAAATGTCTGCTGAATGATGTCCTTTGTCTCCTCCACTTCATCCTCTCCGTAAATTCCTGTTTCTCTTGAAGGAATGGGAAGATAGGAACCCAGTTCATCGAACACCTCCTTCTTCTTCCATTTGCCATAGATCCATCCCACATACGGAATGAGTATTCCGCTTTGTAGAAATTTTGCCAGTTTTTCACGAATCTTGGAGCCAAAGAATGAATCCTGATAATGATCACGCTTCTTGGTCATATCGTTTTTAAGAAAGTGGCGGATTCCATACATGAAGGATCCCATTATGGTAGGCACCTGTGTCAAATCCAGGAAGGAGATCGGATCCACTCGCACGCCATCCTCCTCTTTCCCTTCACAGACTC
Source organism: Candidatus Aminicenantota bacterium (assembly GCA_013139435.1). Lineage (GTDB taxonomy): Bacteria > Acidobacteriota > Aminicenantia > Aminicenantales > Aminicenantaceae > WTAW01. The sequence continues at coordinate 2,282 of WTAW01000017.1, forward strand.
TGTAGACTTGATTTTTCTTGCGCAGTACTTTTCGACAATATGATTGAATATGGCTCTGTTCCTTCATGGGCAAATTGCGGATGATGAACAGAAGGTCGATATCATCCTCCTCTAGGGGAATGCCTCTCAACCAGCTACCGCGCAAATTGATTGAAACGAATTTTTGGCCGTATTCCTTCTGGAATTTTACACCGGCCTCCATGAGAGTCTCTTCGAGATGTACAAAAAGCCCATTCTTTCTGTACGGGTTTTCCGGATCAAAGAAAGGAAACCGGAAATGTGTGCTTGATTCCAAATAAAACCGCAATTTATTTTCGGTGACATTTTTATCTAAATGAAGTTTGGGCATTCGAATGCTCCAGCTCAATACTATTTTAATTTTATTCCTTTATGTTTTCAACATTGAAAAAATCGTTGCGTGTGTGTACATTAATTGAGCTTGTAAGGACGTGAAAGACAATGATTATCTTCACAGATGACCGAGAGTATGCAGAACATATTCTTCCGGCCCAGGAACAATGGGTCTCCGTTAATCTTGATGCAGCCGGCCCAAATCTACTCAAACTGATTAGCAGGCTGTATCCCAGCAAGGTTATGTACACGAGAGAGATACGCAGGGAAATGAGATGGGCCTATGTCCTTGCCGTCAAACACGCTTCGTCATCTCATTTTGATCATCTGATCGAATTGAGCCAGAAGGATGTCGAATTGCCCGATGGAACTCTGTGCCTGGCTGGGTCAGGATGCAAATTCCATGGGCTGAGGCATCGTCGCT
>WTAW01000118.1 GCA_013139435.1 Candidatus Aminicenantota bacterium
TTACCTCTCCGGATGAAATTCAGCGAAGAGTCCAAGAAAAGATTGAGGAGAAAAATGAGGGCGAGTGGATTTCGGGGAGAGGCTGGGATCAGGAAATATTGCCTGGGAAAAAATGGCCTACAAAAGAACTCATCGATGAAGTCACCCCGAATAATCCCGTTACTCTGAGCAGAATATGCGGGCACTGTACTTTAGTCAACAGTTATGTCCTCAGAATTTCGGGAATCACTAAAGATACGCCCGATCCTCCTGGTGGAGTCATAGTTAGAGATCCTGGTACGGGTGAGCCCACCGGAATTCTGCACGAGAAGGCCGCTGATCTCATCAAACGGCCGCAGCTTTCGGCTAGCGAAACTCACGAAATGGATAAGGAAGCTGTCAGGCTGGCCGTGAAAGATGCGGCCAGATTCGGCGTGACAAGCGTGCACGATCTGGACGGGAAAATCAGGGTTTTTAAAGAACTGCTCGATGAAGGGGAGCTTACGGTGAGGGTGTATGCCGGAGTCCCCCTCATATCGTCTCCGGAAAAAATCCAGGAATACAAAGAATGGAAGCAGACGCTTGTCGATAACCAACACATGTTGAAGTTCGGTGTGATCAAAGGGTTTATCGACGGATCGCTCGGTTCATTGACTGCATTACTGGCTGAGCCGTATAAGAACAATCCCTCTACCTCAGGGCTTATGCTTATGACGCAAGAAGAACTCAACGATATTGTCGCATTGTATGATGAAGAGAATTTTCAGATCGCCATTCACGCCATAGGAGACAAAGGCGTTAATGTCGTTCTCAACGCTTTTGAGGAGGCTATAAACAGAAACGGCCAAAGAGACGCCCGGCACCGGATCGAGCATGCGACAGCGATCCTTCCCGGGGATATTCCCCGGTTTGATGGATTAGGAGTTATCGGTTCTGTCCAGCCTGTGTGCGGCCCATCCTATGGACAAACGATTCAATCCTTTTTCGAAGATCGGATGGGGGAAAAGAGAGCCAAATTCACCAACATTTGGAAGACTTTAGCCCGGGCCAAAGCCCGACTGGCTTTTGGCACAGACTGGCCTGTGGAAAGCCTCAACCCGATGGAAGGAATTTATTCAGCCGTTTCCAGAAAAAGTATAACAGATAAAACCGGAAAGGCATGGTTACAGGATGAAAGCCTCTCTGTAATGGAAGCCATAGAATTCTATACGCTTGATTCTGCCTATGCCACTTTTGAGGAGGAGATCAAGGGATCTCTCAAAGAGGGAAAATTGGCAGATATCGTCGTACTTTCCAAGGATCTATTTTCCATACCAGAGGAAGAGATCTTAAACACAGAAGTCGTTTACACCATACTCGGGGGAAAGGTCATTTATCCTTTAGAATCTGAATAAGTGAAGTTCGGAGAAAACAATGAAAAAACTAAGATTGCTTATTGGTTTTAGAAGGGATGGTTGCACGCAAGTCCTGTTGAGGTATGGGATTCTCATTTTAGCACTTTTTATAGCTCCACTGGGTGGGTGGACAGAGCGAAGCGGGAGCCAAAGCGATGGCCTGCCGTTGAAGCCCACAAGAACCCTGAAATTCACGACCGATGAAGGAACTTGGATCTCGACCGATGTCTCCCCGGACGGGCAAAAGCTTGTCTTCGATCTTTTGGGAGATCTGTATGTCCTTCCTATCGAAGGAGGGGTGGCTAAGGTCCTCTCGCGAGGAATGGCCTTCGACACCCAGCCGCGCTTCTCCCCTGACGGCCGTTACATCGCTTTCGTGAGCGACCGGGATGGTTCTGAGAATGTATGGATCATGAAGGCTGACGGCAGTGGCGCCGTGCCCCTGACTTCAGGAAAAGACACAGTGTTCATCTCTCCGGAATGGACTCCCGAGGGGGATGCTGTCATCGCAGCAAAAACCGGCGTCGTTCGCAACAGCCTGGTGGAGCTCTGGCTCTATTCTATAGCCAATGGAGAAGGCGTGTGTCTTGTCAACAGGGAAAAGAACGGTTTGACCGCCTTGGGGCCGGCTTTCGGAGCCGATCCCCGTTATCTCTTCTTCTCTCAGAAAGCCTCATATCTTCCGAGTTGGCGTCCTCAGATCGGTGAATATCAGCTGGCTATGTATGACCGACAGACTCAAGAGATCTATCCAGGTAGCAATGCCCAAGGAGCCGGAATGCGCCCCGTGCTTTCCTCCGACGGCCGGTGGCTCGCGTATGCGAGCCGGTTCCATGCCGAAACGGGTCTGAGGCTGCGGGATCTTCATTCAGGTGAGGAAAAATGGTTGATCTATCCAGTGCAGCTTGATGTTCAAGAGGCCCAGCATGCGAGCTGGGACCTGATGCCGGGATCCTCTTTCACACCCGACTCAAAATTCCTGATCACCACGATAGAAGGAAAAATCTGGAAAGTAAGTGTTCCCGATGGCCAGAGAGTCCTCATTCCCTTCTCAGCAAGAGTGGAGCAGCCGATGGGGCCTGCGGTGCATTCCGAAATTCGGGTCGATGACGGCCCCGTGCAAGCCCGTCGGATCTCAGACCCAAAGATCTCCCCCGATGGGAAGACGGTGGTCTTTTCAGCTCTTGGGCGGCTCTGGGTGATGGGTCTTACCGAAGGAACGCCTCACCGTCTCACCAACTCTGATGCTGGTGAATTTCAGCCCTCCTGGTCTCCCGATGGACGGTTTATCGTCTATGCGACATGGGAAAATATGAAGGAAGCCGGACACCTGTTTCGAATCAGGGCGAATGGAGAAAACAAGCCCGAATGCCTAACGGAGAACGCAGCCTTTTACGGATATCCGACTTACTCTCTGGACGGTGATAAGATCATTTGCGTCTCCATGTCGAGACAGTCCTGGATCGAAGGCCTGCTTTCCGCCCCTTCGGGCGATATCTCCGGAGACGGAGACCTCCCGCGAGCAGAGTTGGGTTGGATGCCTGCCGAAGGGGGAGAAATTCGGAGAATCACCTTGCTACATGAACTGGGACGCCCTCATTTTAGGGCATCCGACCATAAAAGAGTTTTTATCTACCAGAAGCCGACGGGAGAGCCTACAAATGCCTGGGTGGATATCGAAACACCCTGGATCGGCCTCGTCTCTGTCCGTTTAGATGGGAGTGACCTTCGCCGTCATCTAAAAGCTTCTGTGTTCGACGAAAAATGGCCGGCGGACCAGGCCCTCATAGCTCCCGGTGGCGATCGAGTTCTCATCGAGGCAGATCGACAAATTTATCTTGCCGATCTTCCCCCAAAAAAGCTCGAAGAGCCTTTGATGCTCTCTGTGAGCAATCCCGATCCAACTAACCTGGTACGAAAAATCAGCACTGTCGGCGGGGAATTCGCCGACTGGAGTAACGATGGAAATAAAGTCTGTTTCTCTTTAGGGGCTAGCCTGTTCCAGTTCGATCTAAGTTCGGGTACGCTTAAAGAAACAAAAGTCAGAATTGAAATGCCTCGGTCCATTCCAGAGGGAATAGTCGTGCTTAAAGGCGGGAGAGCGATCACCATGCGAGGTGATGAGATCCTTCCCTCGTGCGACTTGGTCATTGAAGGAAACCGGATCGTTAGCTTGGGTCCGCACG
>WTAW01000381.1 GCA_013139435.1 Candidatus Aminicenantota bacterium
CATCCGCGATCATCTGAAAAAGAAGGACATTACCTTCCACGCCTTTGATGCCAGCGGCATGGCCATGGAATTGGGCTCGGTAAGGGCCGCTAACATCTGTCTTGTCGGTTTCTCTGTTGGTACAGGATTGGTGCCCTTCACCTACGACGATCTGAAAGACATACTCCAATCTATCAGCCGCAAACCGGACTTGGAGCGCAACCTCAAAATCTTCGACACCGGCGTCGATCTCGGCAAAAAACAACAGGGGTGAATGGGTATATGCCCTTGAAGCTTTTGAGCTTGCGCGAAAACCTGGAACACTCAAAATTCTCCTCACACCATAGAAAAACGATAAGAACACGAATAAGGAGAAAGAAGTATGGACGATAGAACAGCAAGAGAGAAAAATGGGACTGTGGTTCCCTGTGTGTATTTCGAAAATCCCGGAAAAGAAAACACACAACAAACCTTACAGATGGCCTCTCAAAGGGTGAAAGAGTTGGATATTTCCAACGTTATCGTTGCTTCGACTTCCGGGAAAACAGGATCGCTCGCCACGCAGTTTTTTCCTGGAAGGAATCTTGTGATCGTGTCTCATTCTACAGGATTTCTCAAGCCGGATTTTCAACAGCTCCTTCCAGAGCATAAACGTCAGATCGAAGAGGCAGGAACGAAAGTCCTCACGTGCCAACACGCTCTTGGCGGCGTCGGCAGGGCCGTTCGGAAAAAGCTCGGGACTTACGAGCTGGAAGAAATTATAGCCTTCACATTGAGAGTGTTTGGGCAGGGGACAAAAGTCGCGATCGAGATCGCACTTATGGCTGCGGATGCGGGTTTGATCTCGACCATGGAACCCTGTATGTCCATCGGGGGCACTGATCAGGGTGCGGATACGGCTATTCTTTTGATTCCTGCACACGTGCAGAATTTTTTCGACCTCCGTGTTCTGGAAATCTTGGCTAAGCCTCGGTTATACTAGTCCTGGATTATTCACGAGTTGAGTGGTAGGTCGGGTCGGGTGCTGCAAAGACGAGGCAGTGGCCCACGAAGTTTGGTTGGTTAGGTCGGGTCGGTAGTGAACTACCGCGAGCCGACCCAACCTAACCCGGGCTACAACGAAGGCTTTGTAGTGAGATCAGCTCGCCCGTAGTTCAGGTTAAAAGGAGTCACACAATGAAAAGAAAAATCGTCTTATTAGGCATTTTGATCGTGTGTTTATTCGGGAGTGGCAACTTATTCGGAGACGGCATGTTTTTTATTGGGCTCCAGGGAGGATGGTCGCAGCAAAGCATAGATTTTAGGGATATTGAATTCAACAAGGATACGGCCTTCCTCTATGGGGCGCGCGTCGGTATTAGGATCTTGACTTTTGTCGTTGAGGGGAATTTTTATCAGGCCGCCCACAACATCGATGCATCAGATATTGGGGAGCTTTGGGACTCGCGCAAGATCAACTACAATTATCTGGGACTGAACGTACGACTTTTTCTTCCGTTTCCCATCGTCAATCCCTATCTAACGTTTGGATACGGTACGTACACGGTCGATATCAAGAAGATCGGAAAAGACAAGAGCGGAGGATGGAATGCCGGCCTGGGACTGGAGGTGTTCTTAGCGAAAAAGTTTTCATTGTTGGGTGAAGCCAGGTATAATCATGGAAATTTTGAGATCGAGAATGAGGAATTTAGCATCAAGAATTTCACCTTTCACGTCGGCATCAATTTCTATTTTTAATCCTATTGATAGAACCCGGAGCTTTATAATTTGGATTATTCACGAGTCGAGGCCAACCCACCCCACCCTAACAATAAGGTGGAGGCGTCGGTCCGTGAAGATTTGGTTGGTTAGGTAAGACGTGTTGATAAGACTAAACAAATTCCTGGCTCAGGCTGGTGTGGCCTCAAGAAGAGAGGCAGACCGGATGATCACTGAAGGCCGGGTCAGTGTGAACAATGCGGTTGTCGAAGAAATGGGAACCCAAATAGACCCCATAAAGGACACTGTCCGAGTGGATGGCCGGCATGTCAAAAAAGAGAAGGAAGAATTCTTTCTTCTGCTGAATAAGCCTGCTGGTTATCTCGTGACGCTGAAAGACCCATTCAAGAGACCGACGGTTCTCGAGCTGTTGCCGAAGTTGAAAAAGCGTGTGTTTCCTGTAGGCAGGCTGGATCTTAACAGCGAGGGGCTTCTTTTATTAACCAATCGTGGGGAATTGGCGAACCGCTTGATGCATCCCCGCTACCGCATCAAAAAAGTCTACGAAGTGAGGACAAAAGGAATCCCTTCCCGGAAAAGTCTCCAGAGATTGGAGAAGGGGATACACCTTGATGGGAAGAAAACAGCGCCGGCCAAGGTCACTCATCTGGGGGCTGATTCGAAAAGTGCAAGGATCCGTATCGAATTGACCGAGGGGAGAAAGCGGGAAATCAGACGGATGTTCGAAGCCATCGGCTACAGCCTCTTCTCTCTAAAGCGGATAAATTATGCGGGTATAGCGATAGGGACTCTGAAAAAGGGACAGTGGCGCTATCTCACGCCATCCGAAGTTGCCCATCTCAAGAAACTGGTCGGTCTGGATTAGAAATTTATGAGTTTTTGTTCTTTTCAGGAGATGCAGCAAACGTCTTCCAACTTTTAGCCAATCTTTGCATTTCTTCATCAACCATGTAATTCACAGTCCCTTCTTCAAACGATCCATCCTTCTTGGTTTTTCCTGCCTTGATCCCCGTGAGGATTTCGATCCCCTGGCCGATATCCTTTACTGGATAAATGTGGAATTGGCCTTTTGCGACGGCTTCGACCACATCTTTTCTCAGCATCAAATTCTGGACATTCTGCTGCGGGATGATGACTCCCTGTGCTCCTGTCAATCCTTTGCTCTTACAGACTTCGAAAAACCCTTCGATCTTTTCGTTGACTCCCCCGATGGGCTGGATCTCTCCTTTTTGGTTGAGAGATCCCGTGACCGCAATATCCTGCCTTAAGGGAAGTTTTGAGAGGCTTGAGAGTATGGCATAGACTTCGGTTGATGAGGCACTGTCGCCATCCACACCAGAGTAAGACTGTTCAAAGGCAAGACTCGCTGATAATGAAAAAGGTTTGTTCTGGGCATATTTTCCCCTGAGATATCCACCAAGAATAAGAACACCCTTGTTGTGTGTTCGGCCACTCAGGTCTGCTTCTCTTTCGATGTTTATCACACCGGCCCGGCCAACGGCAGTGTTTGCCGTGATGCGCGTTGGCTTGCCGAAGGCATATCCTCCCATTTGGTATACCGAGAGGCCATTGACTTGGCCTATAACACTGCCCTTGGTGTCGATCATGATGGTTCCTTCTTCGATCATCTCCTGGATCTTATCCTCTATAAGGCCCACGCGTTCGAAGCGTTCCTCGAGGGCCTTTTCCACGTGACTTCGACTGACGACTTTTTTCGTGTCCTTTTTCGCAAAATAACTGGCTTCTCGAATGACATCCGCAATGATGTTAAAACGTGTGGATAGTTTTCTCTGTCTCCCTGCGATTCTTGTTCCGTGCTCGATGATGGCCGTGATCCCCCCCTTGTTGAAGGGCTGCAGATTGTCGTCTTCTGTTATTTTTTTAATGAAGGCCACGTATTCCAGTATGGTTTTTTTATCCTTATTCATCTCAGAATCGAACTCGGCTTTGATCTTGAAGATTTTCTTAAAATCTTCGTCCATGTAATAGAGCAGGTTGAAGATGTAGGAATCACCGATCAAGACTACCTTCACATCGGTGCTGACGGGCTGGGGTTTGAGACGGCTAGTTGAGACCATATAAATCGACATAAAATTCTGTATTTCAAGCGTTTGATTCCGAAGAGTTCTTTTCAGAGTATTCCACACGCCCGGCTCGATGAGGGCATCCAGTGCGTTTATGATGAGATAACCTCCGTTGGCTTTCAGGAATGAACCCGCTTTGATTTTAGTAAAATCCGTCTGGAGAAGTCCGAAACGGTTCATGGTCGATTCGATGGAACCAAAAAGATTAATATAATTGGGATTTGTTTCCATGATGACCGGCGCATGTTCCAATTCGGAATTGTCGATAAGGAGGTTGACTTTGTATTCTGAGAATGGGTCTTGTCGGAATATCTGCGGCTCTTTCTCCTGTTTTTGTGTTCCTTTAAATATATTGATC
>WTAW01000408.1 GCA_013139435.1 Candidatus Aminicenantota bacterium
GGATTTGGCGTATAAAAGCCTTGCTCTTATCTATGATGCGAAAGGAAACACAAAGGAAGCGATTGCAATCCTGGAGCAAGGACTCGGTGTCCTTCCCTCAAACTACGGAATATTCATCTATTACATGGAACTGCTCATATCTGCTAAAGAGTATGACAAAGTCATCACCAGTTTCGAAAAAATTAGAATCAGAGAAGCAGAATATGACCCTGCAATTTGGAACAACCTCGGGGTCGCCTATGGCAAGAAAGGGGATTTTGAGGAGGCGATCAAAGCTTTCGAAATGGGCCTTTCTCTCGATGATGAGTTGACAGGGCTGAACAATAACCTCGCCGATGCCTATTATTTGTATGGTCTGCAATTGAATGATCCAGTCGTCTTTTCTCGATGCTTTGAATACTACAAAAAAGCCATAGAGCTCGATTCTTTGTATGCAGCTCCTTACCTGGGCTTAGGTCTCGCATACAGAAAAGTGGGAAATCTGGAAGGCGCTATCTACTGTTGGGGCAAAGTACTGGAAATGATTCCAGATTCTAGCCAGGTTGTTATCGATCTTGCCCAGGTCTATCTGGACACTGGGGATAAGGCTAAGGCATTTGATGTGCTGAGTGACTATAAAAAACAATACGACCATCTCATCCCTTCTGTCGAGAGAAAAAAAATAAAAGCCCTCCTTGAAAAGGCCCGGAAATGATTTCGTATGTGAGGGACCTCCTCCCGCTCTTCTATGCGGGTAAGCGCTTTTTGTGTTAAAGTAAAATTATGATTATTAAGAAAAATCCTATTTTGCTCCTTCTATTACTGATACTTCAAATAAATTTTATCAATGCAGCTCAAGAATTGGACGATTTCTGGAAGGCTTGGCTTGAGGAAGTGGAGCCGATAATGTCAAAAGCTGAGCGCTCAGTTTTCAAGAATCTTCAGACAGAGGAGGACAGAAAGAGATTTCGGAATCTCTTCTGGCAGGTCCGGGATAACACTCCAGGGACATCCGAAAACGAGTTTATGGTCGAATATTACCAGCGTAGGCGTTATGCAGACACTCGCTTGGGGGGAGCTCATTCTGATCAGGGGCGTATCTATCTCATCATGGGTAAACCCGCTGAAGTAAAGAATTTTGCCGGATCTGAAAAGGTTGTCGATTGCGAACTGTGGATCTATCGAGCTGAGGGCCGCTCCGGACTGCCACCTTTGATGTATCTGCTTTTCTACAGACGTGACAACAGCGGTGATTATAAACTCTATTACCCAGGACCTCACTCGAGTCTTGACATCCTCTCGACACGCTATGATCGAGGCAGAATCTCCAATATCAGAGCTTACAAAATTATCCGATCGAGTTTTCCGCAATTAGCAAGGGCGACTCTTTCTGTCATCCCCGATGAAGCCAATGTTGCATTCGCGGGAGAAATCAATTCCTCGGTGCGTGTGATCGGACAAATCCACACCCTCTCTGAGACAGAAGTGGAGAAACACTATCTTAAGAATTTCGGCTATCCCGCTGGCACTGTCGATGTCAGCTATTCGACAAAGCAAATACTTGGGAAGGCAATGATTTTTCTGACGGAACGTCAAGGAGTCAAATTTATCAACTACGCGCTCATGCCGGATAGAATCCAGACATCTAAGACCGATGATGGTCATGAAACAGCCTGGCTTGTTTTTCATTTACGGATTGAAGACAAGAATGGGAAAACAGTCTACCAGAGAGAAAATGAGATCCGCCTCAGACTTGATGAGATCAAGAAAAAGGCCATGCTCGAGAGAAAGTTCATATTCAATGACTTTGCTCCTGTTATCGAAGGAGAATTCCAGGTCAGTTTGACCTGCTTGAACAAAACCAGCGAAGAGTTTTTCGTGCATGAACAGAAAGTCGTTGTGAACGATCAGAGGCTGCCGATTGTTGTAGGTTACGAAGTCAAAGAAACAAAACCTGACTCAATAATACCGTTTAGCCTTGATCCTTACAAAGTCCTTCTAGACCCTCGTTCACTCTTTTCCTTTAAAGATTCCATAGAAGGGCTGATCCTTTCTGATGAGTCTCCTGAAATCTTTCTCATGAAAAAAAACGGGGAAGGCCCAATGAAGAAAGTTCAGAACGTCTCAAGAGAGGGAGGCTTAGTGATTTTCCGGCAGCTGCTCGAAGGCTTTAAACCTGGCATCTATGATCTTATTGTGAAAAGAAACGGCGCTGAGGTCTTTCGTTGGAGTTTTTCCGTGTTGTCTTTTGAAGTGGCAAAGCCTCTCGAATTTGAGAGAGTCGAGCCCCTCTCTTTTCAAGAAAGCCTGCCTTTCATCATCGGCCAGGAATATCTGAACAGCGGCCAAGCAGGGAAGGCCCTTGAGTCTTTTCAACAACTTCCTGAAAACCTATGGAATAATTCGACGCTGCCTGTGATAGCACGCGCCTATTATCTCGCGAAGGATTATGCGAGAGTGGTCGAACTTCTCGAAAGAGACACGATAGAAAAAAACTATCCTGTCCTGCTTCTGCTCGGTAATGCATCGCTCGAAATAAAGAAACTCGACAGAGCTGCCATCTACTTTGAAGAGATCCGGAAATACGGAGATACAGCCGATGTCAACAAAATTCTGGGAGCCATTTACCATTCGATGGGAGAAAGAAGTAAAGCCAAAGTGTATTGGGATAGAGCAAAGAAGCTGGAAGAGGAGTCAACCATAAAGAATCCTTAAAAGAACGAAAAAAGGAGTTCTCCATGAATACGATCAAGAAGATACTTTCTCTTGCAATTCTCCTTATTCTAGTTTTTGCTTTGCCCGGCCTTCAAGCTGACACTACAGGGGCTGTAGATGGCTTTGTCAAGGATTTGAAAACGGGTCAGCTCCTTGAAGGTGTTAAAATCAGTCTGATTTCAGAAAAAACCCAATTGGCCTTTGAACTGAAAACCGATAAGAGAGGCCATTTCTACAAAGGTGGCCTCATCCCCGGCAAATACAAAATACTCCTAGAAAAGGAGGGCTACATCCCTCAGGGAGGTTCGACTCGGGTTTTTCTCGCGAAGACCCTCCGTTTGGAATATAAGATTGAATCCGCTGAGAACCCAAGCCTTGATGAACCTGCCTCAGCAGAGCCAGCAGCCAGCGGTATGGAATTGATTTCGGCAGGGAAGTATGCGGAGGCCATCACGAAATTAAGCCAAATCATCGAGCAGGCGCCGCTCAATCCTGTGCCGTATTTTTACAGAGGTCTTGCTTATGAAAGATCGGGATACAGCGAGGAAGCTCTAGAAGATTATCGGAAAGCAACAGAGCTCAAGACCGATTTTATCCTGCCGTACACTCGGTCGGGCATCCTTTGGGCAAAAAAAGGAAATTTCGAGATAGCAGCCCAGTTCTACAGGAAAGCCATAGATTCCAACGACCAGGACTCAACAACGCATTATAACTATGCCGGTTGTCTCATAAATCTTGGGAAGAGCGAAGAGGCCAGGGTCGTTTTCGAAAAATTGCTTTCTCAGGATCCAGATTATGTTGATGTCTACTATCAGCTTGGTATTCTTTACATAAGCGCTGATGAGATAGCAAGAGCAAAAGAGTTGCTTGAGATGTTCATAAGCAAGGATCCGGAAAATGAGAAAGCTTCTTTAGCCAGAGAAATTCTGAAAAGCCTTAACAGGGAGTTTTAGGATCCGGTCAGTCAGTTTTTGAACCCTTGATTTTCTGTTCGAGCGCTTTTCCTTTTTGGATTTCTGAGTTGTAGTCTTCCTGCCTTCCAAGTCGGCTGTAGATGTCAGCCAGGGTATAATGACCCAGGGGAGCTGATTCGGCTTCGGGATCGAGCTTGAGTCCTTTTTTGGCGAGATCGATCGCTTCTTCGTAATTTTCATTCAGATCGAGATAAGCTTTTGCCAGAAAGAGATAAGCCCGGGCATATTTCTTGTTCGAATCGATCGCATCTTGGAGTTTATGGACCTGTTCCCGAAGCATTCCCATTTTTCCGTAGAGGAGAGCAAGGTTGAAGTGAGCGGGGTAGGCACGGGGATGGATTTCGATCTCCTTTTTGTATCCCTTGATTGCGCTCTCTCTATCACCTTTTTCTTCATAGAGGAGCCCCAGATTATAATACGCATCGGGAATGCGCGGCCTCATCTCCAAAGCCGTGTGGAGTTCTTTCTCGGCCGGCACCAGCATCTTTTTCTTCAAGTAGGCTGCGCCCAAGAGGTTGTGCGCCATCGAGCTGTGTTCCGGATCGATGGCAATGGCTTGTTGGAGATGAGAAATGGCGCTTTCGTAGTCTTTGATGTTTATATAAACTGACCCCAAATTGACATGAGGTTTTGGATCTCTCGGATCGATCTGGATACTCCTGTTAAAACCGGCTATGGCCTCTTCGTATTTTTTGAGCTTTTTGTAAGCCTGGGCAAGAGTAAAAATGGCAGCGCTGTATTCCGAATCGATCTTCAAGGCCTCTTTGCATTCTTCGATCGCCTCCTCAACACGCTCGAGCTTCATGTAGACATTGGCACGCACTTGTCGTGCTTCTATGATTCCCGGGTCTTCTTTTATCACCTCATCCAGCTTCGCTAACGCCTTATCGTATTCTCGGTTCGACGAAGCTCCTTCGGCTATTTTGATCTTGTTATAGAGGATGATCTTGTCCTTCGGGTCCGCAAGATTTTCTGTTCTGCTCAGCTTTGCATCAGAAGTGAAACCGCCGATGTAACCCAATGCCATCAATTTTTCCCTTGTTTCGTCATCCAATTGTTGAGGACCTTTGTCCTCTATGCCTTTCTGGGACATCTTCTCTTCAATCGTTTTTATCTGTTGGGCAAACTCGTTGCCCAGAGATCTGTTCTTGTTGAAGATATTATTCTGTTCACGGGGATCCAGATCCAGATCGTAGAGTTCAGGTCGGGGCGCCAGAATGTATTTGTATTTTGTAGTTCTTAGGCTCTTGAGTTCGCTCCAGCCGTAGTGATAACGAGGATAATAAGTCTCGCTGTAGGCTGGT
>WTAW01000063.1 GCA_013139435.1 Candidatus Aminicenantota bacterium
TCATATGCTCGAGGTTTTTTGCGTCGTAATCAACGATCAATATCTTTTTCCCTGACATTTTTTCTCTTTGGTCGGATTAAATTTTAGTGGATAAATCCACTGTTGTCAACTCACTATATTGTCCTGAATTATTCACGAGCCGAGGCCAACTTACCCCACCCATTCACAAATGTGTGAGATCGGTTCGCCCAAAAGGTAAAAGATGCTGCCAATAAAATATTATATGCTTTTAAAATATAAATTTGGCAGCAGCATTTATGAATAATTCAGGCTATTTACGTTAAAGCAGTGAATGTGATATATTGACCGAAATGGATTCAAAAGAGCCTCTTTCGCTTTCTATCGTGGTCCCAGTTTTCAACGAGGAGAAAAATCTGCCCGAACTCTATGAAGAGATCACGAATTCCTGTAAAGGACTGGATCTCTCGTACAAGATCATTTTTGTCGATGACGGAAGTTGGGACTTGTCTTTTCCGGTGCTGCGGAGCATTCAGAAAGAGGATCTCAAGGTGAAAGTCATCCGGCTGAGAAAAAACTTCGGTCAGACTGCAGCCCTCTCCGCTGGCTTTGATTATGCCAAGGGAGACATCATCATCACGCTGGATGCAGACCTGCAGAATGATCCTCAGGACTTTGCTCTTCTTATCGAAAAAATCCGGGAGGGATACGATATCGTCAGTGGATGGAGGAAAAAGAGGAAGGATCGCCTTTTGACGCGTCGCATCCCCTCTGCTATGGCCAACTGGCTCATCTCCCGGATCACTCACATCAAACTCCATGATTTCGGTTGTACTCTAAAAGCCTTCCGAAAAGAGATCATCAAAAACATCAATCTCTACGGAGAGCTACACAGGTTCATCCCAGCCATCGCCAGCAACATCGGAGTCTCCATCGCAGAAGTCGAAGTGAACCACAGGCCGCGGAAACACGGAAAATCTAAATACACGGTCTTTCGATTCGTAAAAGTCATACTTGATCTTCTAACTGTGAAATTCCTCTTGAGTTATTCCACACGGCCTCTTCAGATATTCGGTGTATTCGGGCTGGCCAGTGGTGTCGTTGGAGGCCTCATTGGTTTATACCTCTCCTATCAACGCCTCATCTTAAAAGTGGGCATCTCAGGACGCCCCTTGTTGCTGTTAGCCATATTGCTCATAGTCATCGGGATCCAGTTCATCACTCTGGGGCTTTTAGCAGAGATCATGGTCCGCGCATACCATGAGTCCGTGGACAAAAAGATCTATTTCATTCGGGAGATCCTTGATTCTGAATCAGAACAGTCATCCGAATAAACTGAAGATCGATGAAAATTCTAATGCTTGCCCCAGAACCCTTTTTCCAGCCGCGGGGAACCCCCATCAGCGTCTACCAAAGGATAAAAGCGCTGTCCGACCTGGGCCATGACGTAGACCTTGTGACCTATCACCTGGGGGAAGACAAGGATATCAAAAATCTCAAGATATCGAGGATCCCTAATGTGTTTTTCATAAAAAAGATCAAGATCGGACCCTCGCTCAAAAAAATTCCCCTCGATTTCCTCCTGTTTCTCAAAGCAAGCGGGAAACTCTTGCGAAACAAGTACGACCTGATCTTTTCCCATGAAGAGGGGGCTCTGTTTGGGATTATCCTGAGCAAGATATCGGGAATCCCTCATATATACGATATGCATTCCAGCCTTCCCCAACAGCTGGAAAATTTCGATTTTAGCCGGTCCAAGCTGCTCAAAAGAGTGTTTTTAGGGATGGAGCGGTTCATCTTGAAGAATTCAAGCGCGATCATCGTTATCTGTCTTGACTTGCTCAAACAGGTTGAACAAGAGGGCTATGCTGATAAGGCCATCCTTCTTGAAAATTTCATCGATTTCGACACCAGGGAATTCTCGGCAGAGGAGATCAGGCAAAAACGCAAAGAATTCGCCTCCGAGGATAAAAAGATCGTGCTCTATGCGGGCAACTTTCAACCCTACCAGGGGATCCCGCTCCTCTTGGAGGCGGCATCCCAGATTATAGACGACCGGGTCGTCTTTGTGCTTGTGGGAGAGAGCCCAGCTGCTGTGAAGAGGGAAAGAGACAAAGCCCAAGAACTGGGCATTGCCGGGAAAGTCTTTTTTACAGGACAGGTTTCGCCCTCACAAATGCCGCTCTTCATCAGCCTGGCTGATGTGTTGGTCTCTCCCCGTCTTTCAGGAACGAACACCCCGCTCAAGATCTATTCCTTTCTCAAATCGGGAAAGCCGGTGGTCGCTACCAATCTCTGGACACACACCCAAGTCCTCTCTGACCAGATATCGGTGCTTGTTGAGCCCGATGCGGAGTGTATGGCCGAAGGAATCGCCTTTGCCCTTTTTGATCAAAGGGCTCAGGAAAGAGCAAACTTTGCGAAGGAAAAAGCCGATCGTGACTACACATATTCCCGATACAAGGAAAGAACCAACCAAGTTCTCGACAAAGCCACGGGTACACCAGGCTAAGGATTTATCGCAATGAGAGCATTTATCACAGGAGCATCCGGATTCATCGGTAGTGCGTTGATGCGGGAATGTTTACAAAGACAGTGGGATGTTCGTGTTCTCCAACACAACCGCGTCCTGGAAAATGAATCCGCATACGATTATGAGCATGAAGTGATTGAGGGGGATATCACAAACCCCCGTTCACTGGAAGGAATCTTTAATGGAGTGGACATTTTTTTTCACTGTGCGGCAGCCCTGGGTGCCTCCATCATGTCCGAGAATGATTTTTTCCGCATAAACGCCGATGGCACAAAAAATGTCCTCCAGGCTGCAAAGGTTGCCGGTGTCCCGAAAATCATTCACTTCAGCTCAGCGGGTGTTTTAGGATCGGTTAAAAAGGGCGAGTTGGCCCATGAGGACTATGCCCTAAATCCCCAAAACAGTTATGACCGCAGCAAGCTTGAAGGAGAAAACATCGCCCGTCATTTGGCCGAAAAGGGTATGGACATCGTTATCGTCAGGCCGGGATGGGTCTATGGCCCGGGAGACAGGCGAACATTCAAACTCCTCAAAGCCATCTCTAAAAAAAGATTCATTCTCGTCACAAAAGGCGAAACACTTCAAACGCCAGTCCACATCGAAGACTTGGTGGGGGGTGTTTTCCTGTGTTCAGAGAAGGGACAGAGAGGTCATATTTACCACATTGCCGGGGGTGAAGTCTTACAAGTGAGGGACATCGTCACAAAAATCGCTTCCGCAACGGGGAGCAAGATCCCGCCGATCGCTCTTCCGCTCTTTCCTGTAAAGCTGGCTGCTTTAGCTTTGGAGAAATCCTTCGCTCTCGTCAAAAAAGAGGCCCCTTTGACCCGGGGCAAACTGAGCTTCTTCATCCACCCCAAACCCCTGGCCATTCAAAAGGCCAGACGAGAGCTCGGCTATGCTCCAAAAATCAACTTTTCGGAAGGAATGATCCAAACCGTAGAGTGGTGCAAGGCCCATAACTGGCTCTAGCTCAAAGGTCCAGATAAATTGACTTAAAAGGCCGAAGCCTATAAGATATCTTCAATTTTAAATAGCACGAGTCAATCGTTTGAATAGGCAGAGTAGACGCACTAATGGACAAAGAAAAAGTCGGTGAATTTTATGATGTCGTTTGGACTGAGTACCTCCCTGAATATGAAGCATCAGAAAATCATTGGAAAATTTTCTATTCGGACACCGAAGTTGCCGGGCAAAAAATCCTTGACGCCGGGTGTGGGACGGGAATATTCAGCATCATTTTTGCCAAAAACGGCGCGGCAAACGTTACAGGGATCGACATCAGCGAGGGCAGTCTCGAAACAGCGCAGAGCTTGAGGGACAAATTTAATCTTGAAACAGCGCATTTCCAAAAAGAAGACATGTTGAACCTTCCCTTTCCAGATGAGAGTTTTGACATCGTTTGGGCCTGGGGCACTGTCCATCACACCACAAACCCTTTCGGC
>WTAW01000055.1 GCA_013139435.1 Candidatus Aminicenantota bacterium
TTTCTCTCGCTCATATTTATCCCCTTGGTCTATAACTGGGTGGTCAGGGAAAAACAGGCTGATGGCGAACGGGAATCCAAATCAGAATTATTCTTGAAAAACATCAAGCTCACTCTTTCTCCTGAGAGAGCGAAAAAGAGAGAGACATGAATCTTCCCGAATTTGCGATAAAGAAACCTGTGTCCGTGATCGTGGTGATGTTGATCTTTATCACCATTGGGATCATCTCCATTGTCAAACTTCCCTTGGAAATGATGCCGGACACATCCTTTCCTGGACTTATGGTACAAGTCCCCTACCCCTCTTCATCCCCAGAAGAAGTGGAACGGATCATCACCCGTCCTCTAGAAGACATTCTGTCTACGATCAACAATCTGGACAGCATCAGTTCCACATCATCCTCCTCCTCATCCAATATTCACATGCAGTTCAAGGGGGGAACCAACATGGATCTGGCAACCATGGAGATCCGCGACAAGATCGACCAGATCCGGAATGACTTGCCGGACGACATCGAGAATATCCGTATCCGCCGGTTTTCCTTCAACGACCGGCCTGTGATCCAATTCAGTCTGGCCCTCCCGGGCGACCTAGAAAACCTCTACTACTGGTCAGAAAACTACATCACGCAGGAGCTGGAAAGGATCGAAGGCGTTGCCAACGTTGATATTCGGGGAATAAGGAACAAGGTCCTCACGGTGTACTTAAAACCAGAGGTCTTCTACTCCTCCTCGATCCGGATCATGGACCTCACCAATACCATCCGCAACAACAATATCAACATCTCAGCCGGGTATGTCGAAGACGAACAGATTCGTTATGTGACACGGATCCCAGGCGAGTTAAAGATCCTGGAGGAAGTAAAAAGCCTTCCTCTCAATGAAAAAGGCCTGACCATCGCCGATGTGGCCCGGGTGACGTATGATTACCCGAAAAAGGAGGATTTCAACCGTCTCGACGGGCACGAGACCGTGCGCTTCCAGATCTATCGCGCATCCAATGCCAATATCGTTGACGTGTGTACGGTTGTCAAAGAGACCATGGCACGCATCAAAGACAGTGAGCCCTCCCTGCAGAACATGAATGTCATCTTTTACAGGGATCAATCCGAGGATATCTTGAGCAGTCTGAGGGATCTGTCGATATCGGGTGTCGTTGGCGGTCTCCTCGCTGTTATCGTGCTTTTTGTCTTCCTGAGGAAATTCAGGTCCACAGTGATCATAGCCATTGCCATACCCATGGCGATGGTCTTTACATTCAGTTTTATGTATTTGTACAGAGCGATTTTCCGCTCCGCAATCACCATAAACATCATATCCCTGAGCGGTTTGATGATGGCTGTGGGCATGCTGGTGGATAACAGTGTTGTTGTGCTTGAAAATATCTTCCGTCTGCGCCAGGAAAAAAAGTACGAACCCTTACAGGCATCCATGACAGGTGCCACTGAAGTTACTCTCGCTGTCACAGCCTCCACGCTGACAACACTCGTAGTGTTTATTTCTTTGGGCTTTATGTCGCAGTCGGGATTTGGGCGTTTTATGCAGGATTTTGCACTGACGATCTCTCTCGCTTTGATCGCATCACTCTTTGTCGCCCTATCTTTTATCCCTCTGGCCAGCAGCCGCCTTCTTGCGGGAAAAGCCAAAGAAAAAGCGAAGTGGCTTGTGAAACTCACCTATATCTACGAGCGCATCATCAGTTTTACCATCAAGAATTGGAAGAGCAAACTCCTGGTCGTTGGAGTAGCCATCGGTATCTTTTTTATCTCCTTTCATATGCTGGGGAATATCGAAAGAGAGTACATGCCCAGCAGCGATGAAAGGGAGATCAATATATCCGTATTCATGCCGCGAAGCTTTACCCTCAACGAAATGAAATTCCTGTTTAACCAGTATGAAGAGATGCTTTTGCCCAGAAAACAGGAACTGGCCATCAAATATCTGACCACGGATTTCGGCACGAGGAACACACGCCAAGGACGATTCCGTGGCTCCATAGAGCTGGCCTTGACGGAAGAAGGCCCAACAGTGGTTGAGATCAAGGAACGACTGAAGGAACTCCTGCCCAAACGAGCGGGGATCGAGTATGAGTACGGTGAGCGACGCGGACGTCACGGTCATTTCATGGGAATTCAGATCGAGCTCATCGGTCTGGATTACACTAAATTGACCGAACTCGCGCCCATGGTCGTCGAGAAGATCCGGGCTGTCGAGGATGTGGAGGATGTCACGAGCGACCTGGAGGGGGGAGACACACAGCTCATGGTCCAGGTCGACCGGAAGAAAGCGGAGAGTTCCGGTGTCGACAGCCGGATGGTGGCTCAAACCATCGCGTCCTCTATATCAGAAAGGCCCATCGGGAAATTTAAAACCGAAAACAAGGAGATCGATATCATCCTCAAGATTCATGGAGATGACGGCTTCAGCGAAGAGGACCTCAGGAATATCAGCTTGCCGACCGAGTCCAAGAGAATCCCGATCTCAGCAGTTTCGACGATCTCCTACCGTATGGGGTCGACCTCCATCCGCAAAGAAAACAAAAAATCTAAACTGATCATCCGTGTCAACACCAAATCGAGCGGTATGATGGCCATCTCCAGCAGAATCACCGAAGTCATGAACACCATCCAGTTTCCCGAGGGATATGGCTGGAGTTTGGGGTCTGGATGGAGGCGCTTTCGGGAGTCAGAAGGCGAATCGAATTTGGCCATCATCCTCGCGCTGATCTTCATCTATATCATCATGGCATCTCTGTTCGAATCCTTTGTCCATCCCTTTACCATCCTGCTCACCGTACCGCTGGCCCTCTTCGGTGTGGCCATGATCTTCTCCCTCACGAACATCACTCTCAACACCACATCTTATTTGGGACTGTTAACGCTGTTCGGGATAGTGGTGAATAATGGGATTATTCTCATCGACCACATCCGCACGTTAAGAAAATCTGGCATGAGCAAGAACGAGGCTATCATACAGGGCGGGAAAGACCGGATGAGACCCATCATCATGACAGCCATCACCACGATATTCGGCGTATTGCCATTGGCACTCCCCTTTCTTGTTCCCCAATTCTTTCCCGCAGCCGGCAGGCGGGCCCAGATGTGGGCACCGATCTCCGTCGCTATCATCGGAGGACTGACGACATCGACTTTCTTTACGCTGATCATACTGCCCACGTTCTACTCTATTTCAGATTCTGCCACTTCCAAGGTCAAAGCTCTGCTGGGATTTACAAACGCAAAGATCTAGACAGTAAAACTACGTGATTCTCCTGAATAAGGTACGGGATCTTTTATACACAGTTTTTTTCGATCGCCAGAATGACAGATCCTGTACACACCCGAGGGAGTATCTTCGGGAATCTTCCATTCAATGGTTATCAATGATTTTCCAAAACACGCATTTTCCCATCTGAACCGAGTTTCGTGGTCCCAGTCGTGAGCGACCGGTATCCAGGCACCGCCGGATTCTTTTTGCACTTCAAGAAACGAATCTTGATTTCTGAAATTATTTTTAGGATTACTCCCCCAAAAAACAACCGTGACGGTATCGCCAGCGGCGTAGGAAGGTTCCAGATCGTTTTTCACTGAACCGAAGGACTTTCCGATCGGAGGCCTATCCCATAAGACTTTTTTTTTCACTTTAAATTTCTGTTCTTGGGTGAGATCCTCTGGGTCACATCCTGTGGGAAAGGGTGTTCCCCCTGCCAGACTGTCAGCCAATTCGTAGAACTTCTGCTGATAGGCGCTCAACGTGCCTGGACCGAACTGAGTTGATCCGCCCTCATAGTGTTGAACCGAGTATTCTTCGCGTGTGGTGACATAGCCAGAAAAGGCATTGGAGCAGCTTGCCACCACCAATTCATCGATGTTTGTATTAGATAGCGCATTTTCCACAGTTCCCCTTAGCCTCCGCCCGGCCATTGTCGTGAACTCACAAGGGACTGCCAGGATGGCGAGTTGTCCGATCCGGATGATCTGCAGCGGCATGACCACCGGTGTCCAATACACATCCATGTTGCAGAGCGGGATGGAAAGATTCCCCGGCAAATTGATGCGCAATCGTATTTGCTGTTTGCCTGCATACAAAACGATCTGTTTTTCTTTGTGACAATCGTCCCCTTGGTCGTCGAGCAACTTCAGCACCAACTTAATCAATTTTCCCATGTTCATCCCCTCTTTGATGATATGCAAGCCAGGTCCATCTTCGGTGCTTCCGGCAACCTTTGAGAGACCGATCGCTGGGGCACATGTTGACGTGACTTCCTCATGTTGGTCAAAGGGGGGATATAGAGTAATATCAGTGAAATTGACGTGAGTATGCCGATAATCTAAGTCTGCATCAAGCTTGCAAGTTGCACTGTTATAGAGGTCCACTGCTTTCTCATATTGTTTCTTCCCGATCTCTTCCAAGTGCACAAAATCATGTTCTCCATCAGGAGGCCCCCACGGTATGTTTGGCGAGACATCGCCCTCCTCTGCCTGAGCAAAGGCTGCCACAAAAGTCTTATCACTTTTATAGTCTGTCCCTTTATCCCTCTCGAAACGCCAGCAAGCATACCCTTTATTGTCTCCACTGATGAGTTTATTTGTTTTCCCGAGATTTGTTCCATGCGTTGCAAACCAGTTCAATGTTCCGATCTCATCTCCGTTATCACCAACAAACTTAAGAAGCGTCATTTTTTTGTTGGTGTTGTTGCAATTATACAACTGCCTTTCATCAAGGGGATTCATCTCGTGCGCCACAGGTGATCGATTCCACCCTGCTCCATCCAAATCACCCGTATTGATGTATACATTCCCCATCTCTAGATTGTTGCTTGCTTTCAAAATCGACGCATAGATCCCCTTAACAATACAGTTGAAATTCTCCTCATCAAACCCTCCCATCGCGAGGTTATACATCGCATAGTGAGAATAGCCTCCTGGACTGCTGTGTGTATGGTTCCCGCTGAGAAGGACATTTTTCTCATCAAATTCAATCCCGGAGGGATGGCTGAACTCATCCTTCAATTTTTTTGTGACTTCCAGTTTCACCGCCTGGGGAATAAAACCGAGGTCTGCACAGACCAAAGCCACACATGTCTCATAGCCTGGAGTGGCGATAACAAAGGCTCGGGACCACATTCGCATATGGATCCCAGCTGTTTTTTGGTCAGGCATGCTGTATCCAAGCATGACTCGTCCCACAGCAGGGCCGGTAATGTCATGGATTCCTGCGCCAATCAAAAAATTGCCGTTGTTCACCATTTTTTTCCCTTATCTTTTAATAAGATTCAGGTCCTCGGCAGGGTTTTGATCGTGTAAATTTTTTGTGTATTCAGACCCTTCATACTGGAAAAACCTATAAACTACCCTTATGTTTGAGTCCAAATTGTATCGTTCATATTCCTCGAAGTCAACATAGCTTCAGTGAGGAAGCATCCCTGATGATGACGTCCGAGTGTCCCAATTGGTGATTTCGAATACGAACAACGGGACAGCAGTGCGGCTCTATTCAAATGTAGGGACCGTTTCCCAAACGGTCCGTTCGGGGTTCGGACCTTACATCGAAAGGGACCGTGGTAAACCCGGAAGTTTTTGTGTGGCATTGACAGGTGGAGAAATCCATTTGACATTTTATTTTTTCCCGATTAATCTGGATTCTAATCAATTTGAATATTCCAAGTACAGAAGGAAAGGAGAAAAAATGAGGAAAAGAATTTCAATGCTTCTGGGAATTTTGCTGTGTTTGGTTTACGTTATAGCGGACACGGATGCAGCCACAGCCCAAACGAAGTCGCAAGCCATAACGACGAATAAAGACAAGGTTATAACCATTGCTGTACAGGG
>WTAW01000096.1 GCA_013139435.1 Candidatus Aminicenantota bacterium
CATCCCATGTATAGGGAATGAGATGGACATTCTTCATCCACCAGTTATAGTTCTCCTTGCCGACACCCGCAGGTGCGGTCATTTGATCTCTGTTTTCAATCAACCAGTCACGAAAGTCTTCGGTAGCGGCTAGGGCATGTTCAACATAAGGGACCAATTCAGGATGAAACTCGGTAAACTGAACCGTAAATTCGTTGAGTAACTGGATGTCTTTTTCTTTCACGCGGATAGCTATTGTTGCGAGATCTCCGGCTGCTTCGGTAAGATTTATCTTTGCCTGAGCAAAGATCTTGGGGATTGCTCGCAATTTCACCCGGAAATCGGTGACTCCCTCTTCTGAGAGAGGGACTTCTGGTTTATACAATCCCCAGTTGGACAGACTCCTCGAGTGGTGAACAAGGAGCCGTGGATATATGCCGTCTGAGAGGTTATAAAAACCAGGATCGCGGGCCCACGGCCGAAGAACCCGGTGGTCGAACTCTACGCCGTTCATCTCTGCGCGAACCACATGATAATCGACCTGCTGGGCAAGACTCAATCCACTTGTATCGATCGCAGCAAAACGTTTTTGAAGCAGTTTCAGTCCTCTGTACTGTTCTTCCATTGCGGCGGCTGAAAAATCAGGGACTCCGTCCACGACCTCAGGTTTTATGAACTCGCGGAACTCCTCAAATAAACTCACAAGGCCTGTATAATCCTTGCTGCTGTTCATTAAAAAACTCCTCTTTTAACATTAAGGTAGAGTGATAATATTAATTCTTAATACCCAAGAAGACAAGGAAGCAAACTTCTGCAGAGATATCTATTATCTAATGATACGAATCCCTTGGCACGGTGGATACGGAAACTCGACTCCACGTTCGGTGACCATCACACCGTCATGGATACAAATATACAAATGTTCCCCTTTACCCCATTCAGGCACAGGCATATGAATCATGTATTCAAAAGTAAAGGTATGATAGAGTGGAATCTTAAGATCCCGACCCCAACCTGATGGAGAAATCCTGGGAGCCAATTCCTGTGAGATTATTCTCCCCAGAGCGTGGAAATCGATATGAACCTGGGTTTTTTCAGGATCGGCATTTCTATCATATTCATCCCTATCTATGTAAGTATATCCGGCCTCTTCTAATTTTTGGATGAGGATCTCCAGCGTCTCACCCCCTGTGGGGCCCACTTTAATGTGTTTTCGGAAAATCTCGCGGGTTACGAGCGCGTGTTCCCAGATATTTTGGACCTCAGGGGGCAGGTTGGCTTCTCTTTCCCTTAGCACGTAGGCGATACCGCCATTGTGCTCACGGAAGTCCATCATGTTCGCACCGTGGAGCAGACCGATCAGGTCGCCTCTCTGGATCACGTAGTCGGTATTATTCTCTTCATGTCCGTCCGGATCCCTGACAAAAACATTCCCGTTAAGCTCGCTCAATTTGGTGACTCCAGGCATGATTTTATCAAATTCTTTCTCAATTTTTTCGGCGCTTATTATGCTTAACCGGCCAAAAAGTGCAATCTCACTCATCACTCTTCCTGCTAAGAAATCTGCTATCAGAAAATCGGCTGGGAAAATTCTCTTTGCATATTTGTCCCCTAATGCTTTGACCAAAGTGGTATAGTCCTCGGGTGAAATGGTGTTGAAGCCGGAATTCTCTTCAGAGTAATTTACAGCAATGCGCTTGGGGTTGCGTTCTGAAACAAATTGGGGCAAACCACTTTCAGGGGCGAAAATGTCGTAGAGTTTCCTGTCACCTCTGCCACCTAAGACTGCGCGCTCTATCCTGTTGCCGCCGCGGTCGGTAAAGATGAAAACACCGGGATTACTTCCCAATTCAAAATTTAGAGGATCCTCTCCTCTCTTCATGTGGATCCACATGTCGATCTTGTTGTCCCGCATGACCTGAGGTAATATGATGTCGAATTTTTCACTGCGAATAAGAAACATCAATTCCGCATCGGCATCTGGTTCTTCATTCTGGGCGATGAGTCCCTGGACAGAGAAAAGCATACAAAAAAATATTAGAATAATCTTTACTTTACTCATGATTTTTCCTCCTTCATAAAAAAAACTTCTTCATAGCCTGACATTATTGAATTATTTGTATCTCTCTGGACTGCTCGGGGTAGGGAATCTCCATTCCACGTCCAGTGACAACTCCGCCATCATGGAACATGACGTATAATCGTTGCCCTGTAGAGTTGTTCGCCTTATCCCATTCAGGAACAGCCATATAAACAAAGTATTCGATAGCAAAGGTATGAAAGAGTTGGATCTTTATATCCCAATGCCACTTCGGACCCAGATGAGAAATCCTGGGCGCAAGTATTCCTTTTCCCTCAGCATGGGAGTCGATAGCAACCTGGGTTTTTTCAGGATCCAGATATCTGTCATATATTTGTCTATCATGGTGAACAAACCCTTCCTCTTCTAGCTTTTGGATGAGGAGCTCAAGTGTTTCTCCCGCCGTAGGACCCACTTTGATGTTTTTGCGTAAAATGTCACGGATTTTCTCTACATCTTCCCAAAATTTTTGTATGTACGGCGGCAGACCAGTCTCTCCCTTCTGAAGCACATATGCTCTTCTCCCCCAACCATCAATGTAATCGCCCCTCTGGATCACATAGTTTCCTCTATTTCTTCTCCTCCCGTCCTTATCTATGACAGACCCGCCACCGATTTCTTTCAAAGTGGTCACGCCTGGCACAATTTTACTAAATTTCCTCGCTCTTTCTCGTAAATTGCCAGACGTACCATAAAGCACCACTTCGCTCGCCACCCTTCTCGATAAGTAATCCAATATCAGGTATTCAGCCGAAACCATCCTCTCTGCATACTTTTCTCCTAAAGCTTTTACCAATTGGAGGTAGTCTGTATACGAAATGCCATCGGTAAGTGCCATCGTAAAGGTCTCTGAGCCCTCAGGAAATGACAAACTTTCTATGGTATTGACAGCGATTCGTTTAGGATTGCGTTCGGCTACAAAATCTCTAAGTCCTATAAATCTTAAATCCAATTCTGATTCCAGCACTTTATCCGGATTTTCTGCCACGTATTCCATGATCTCATAATTCTCTTGATTAACAAATTTGGATCTTCCACGGACTATATCGTAGGCACTGGGATCTTCAACTTCCCCTTCAAAAACAACCCGTTCGATCCTGTCACCACCGCGGTCGGTAAAGATGAAAACACCGGACTTACTGCCGAATTCATACCGAAGAGGATCAGTCCCTCCCCAAGACCACGGCCGTATCACGTGGATCCACATGTCGATATTTTTTTCCCGCATAACTCGGGGTAAGATGAGGTGAAATCTCTCTTTGCGAATGTGATTTAGCATGTCCACCGTCGCATATGGATTATTATCATCAAATATTCCGTAATTTGCGTCGCCAATGCCCCACATTAGTCTCCTATACTGACGCTGTGCATTTAAACCCTGGACGAGGACAAGCAAACACAAGAATAAAAGAAGAGTCCGTACTTTATTCATGATTTTGCCTCCTTTATTTAATGATCCGAACCTCATTGACGGGTGGAGAGGAATACTCCATTCCACGCCCCGTGACAACTGCACTGTCATGGATACATATATATATGTGTTTCCCTTTACCCCATTCAGGAACAGGCATATGGACCATGTATTCAACGGCAAAGGTATGAAAGAGTGGGATCTTTGTATCCCAATGCCACTTCGGACCCATAGGAGAAATCCTGGGGGTAAGTACTCCTTTTCCCATTGCATGCATGTCGAGATGAACCTGGGTTTTTTCAGGATCTAAGTTTATGTCATACGTATCTCTGTCTATGTAAACAAACCCTTCCTCTTCGAATTTACGGATGAGGAGCTCAAGCGTTTCTCCCGCAGTAGGCCCCACCTTGATGTTTTTGCGCAAAATTTCACGGACTTTCAGCACATCTACCCACACTTTTTGGATCTGCGGAGGCTGTTCAATCTCTCCTTCCCGAGGCACATAGTATGGAGTAGTCCCGCGCTGGATCAGGTCGCCGCTCTGGAGCGGATAGTCTCTCATAGCTCTTTCATCATGCCCTGCATCCCTCGTACAAAACCAATCCCCGTGTACATCCTGCAAAGTGGTTACACCCGGCACAATTTTATCGAATGTTCTCGCTTCTCTTTGAATGCCAGAGCCGCCAAAAAGCACTATTTCGCTCATCACCCTTCTCGTTAAGTAATCTAATATCAGATATTCAGCCGAGACCATCCTCTCCGCATACTCGTCTCCTAAAGCTTTCGTTAATTGGAGATGATCTGCATACGAAATGCCATCGGTAAGTGCCAGCGTATAGGTCTCTGAGCCCTCGGCAAGTGACAGCTTTTCAGAGTAATTTACACCGATTCGTTTAGGATTGCGTTCGGTAACGAATTCTCCGAGACCCAAAAATCTATAATCCAATTCTGATTCCAGGGCTTGGCCCTGATTTTCGGCCACGTAATCCAAAATTTCATAATTCTCTTGATTGATGAATTTAGATTGTCCACGGACTATGTCGTAGGCTCCGGCGTCTTCTACCTCACCTTCAAAGACAACACGTTCGATCCTGTCACCACCGCGGTCAGTAAAGATGAAGACACCCGCATTACTACCGAATTCATATCTAAGAGGATCAGTGCTGTCGATGCTTCTGTAATTTTGGCCGCTTCCTTCTAATCTTCGGAATTCATTGCCGCTCCAAGTCCATGGTCGAATCACGTGGATCCACATGTCGATCTTTTTTTCCCGCATGACTCGAGGCAATATGAGGTCAAACCTCTCCCGGCGAATATGATCCAGCATGTCCTTCGTAGCATATGGATTATCAGCATCAAACATTGAATAATAGGCCTGGCTAATGCCCGCCATTGCTTCTGGTTTCTTTGCTTGTGCATTTAATCCATGGACCAGGAAAAGCAAACAAAAGAAAAAAAGAAGAATTCGTACTTTACTCATGATTTTACCTCTTTTAGTAAATTTATTATTCTTGTTGGCTCTATTTGATTTTATGTAAGTTACTTTATGAGTAAAACACACAGATATGTTCTATTTGATGCTTTATAAAAGAAAAAGAAGGGGAGCATCCCCCCTCTTTTTCCTAGAAGAGGCAGCATGAAAAGATAAGGATTAGATCAAAACTCGAATCTGAACCCCAACTTCCAAGTTCTCATATTTTGAATATCCCACACGAACCCGAATTGAAATTCTGACCATGGATCATAGATATTTTCCACCCAAGTAACTGTATCCCAATTAAAGACATTGAAGACGTCAACTAGAACCGCGAGTCTCATGTTGTCTCCAAATCGAAAGAACTTTTCTGCGCGGAGATTGAAGACTTTAAAGGATGGCAACTTGTAGGAACCGCGTGGTTCTGCAAATATCGTTATATCCTGATCCCACCAGGGCACGGTCGAGTCTCGATCTATGTCCGGATCAAGCAATATTT
>WTAW01000308.1 GCA_013139435.1 Candidatus Aminicenantota bacterium
ATTCTTGCCTATGTCCGCTCTTTAAACGTGTGGGGCCGAAGCGGCAAGTTCGACATCGTACTTCCTTTTGCATGGCTTTCAGGGAGCGGTAAGATTGGAAGTGAAGATGAAACCCGGAGACGATCCATTTCGGGCTTTGGCGATCCCATGGTTCGATTCACGGTGAATCTCTACGGAGCACCCGCGCTTCCTCTCAAAGAGTTTATGTCGTATAGACAAAAGACTGTGGTGGGCGTAAGCTTCCAGGTCTCTGCACCCATCGGACAGTATGATCCTTCCAAGCTTGGGAACATCGGCACGAATCGCTGGATGTTCAAACCGGAAATCGGACTCTCCCATGCGGCGGGGCGCTGGATTCTCGAGGTATCCACTGCCGTGAACTTCTATTCGACAAATGATAATTTTTTTGGCGGAAGTATCCGTAAACAAGCCCCGATTCTTTCCGTTCAAGGGCACGCCATCTACAGTTTTCAATCGGGAGTATGGGCTGCATTGGACCTCACCTATTACAATGGGGGGCGCACTACTGTTGATGGTGTCGTAAGAAATGACTTACAGACAAACTGGCGAGTCGGAGCGACCCTGGCTCTCCCCATAAACCGAAGACATTCCATCAAGTTCTACGGGAGCACTGGCCTTCAAACGCGCACAGGAACAAAATTCAATGTATTCGGAGCTGCATGGCAATACCGCTGGGGCGGCGGCGTCTAATACGAAAAAAATCCATGCCCTTAAATTCCCCTCTTCACGCACGCAGAAAATTTGACTTTGATGTTTTGCCTATATATTGTGTATCACTAAAAAGGAAAATATTTTAAGATGAAAAGGGAAAAAGATTCCCCTCAAAATAAACCAGGTAGATAAATTAGATCACAAAGGGAAAAGTCTAAGTTAAGAGGTATCGTTGTTGGGATTGCTATCATTTTATTTCTCTCTACCCTGATCACAGCCCAAGCCCAGGAAAAACCCACAGCAAAGGTCCGTATCGTACCTGATGCCAGCCTTGCAGTCTCAGGAACCTACCGGTTTCTTTTCGGAATCGGGTATCGTGATCTCTGGACAACTTCCATCGAGGTCGAATATCTAAATCTGAGGACTTACGCCGGGGGGCTTACTCCAACAGGAACGGGTAAAGGAATGCAAAGCCTGGGTTTGCGTTTTGTGGGAGCGGATGGAAAGCCCTACACATTCCGTCCATTAAAGAAAACTTTGAAGGATCTTCTTCCCGAGTATTTTGACAATACCTTTGTTGAGGAGATTGTTGACGATCAGGTCAAATCCGCATTCCCCAGCGCTCCGCCTGTGGCTCCAGTCTTTCTGGATGCCCTGGGAGTGCTCCATAGCACGCCGAAAATTATCGTGATACCGGACGACCCCCTTTTAGGTGAATACCGCGAACACTTTACCGGTCAAGTGGGTACGATCGAAGAATGGCCGAATGAAGGGCAGGGAGGAACTCCCGGTTTTGCCGGTGCCACCGAGGTTCACAGCACGGATGAGCTGGTTGAGGCCCTGAGGAGTGATCCTGCACAACGTGTGGATGCCCATAATTACCTTACGGCGCGTCTTTTTGACCTCATCATCGGCGATTGGGATCGACACCGGGGGCAGTGGCGCTGGGCCAATGTTGGAGAGGGCACACCCCCAGCGTGGCTTCCAATTCCCGAGGACCGCGACCAGGCGTTCGCTAAATACGACGGCTTATTGCTCGACCTCGTCCGGCCCATGGCACCTCAGTTGACGGAGTTCGGACCAAAGTTCAATTCGATCCTGGGCATGACATGGAATGGCCGGACAGTGGATCGCGACCTATTGGTAGGCCTGAGCAGGTCCGATTGGGATTCGGTTGTCAGTTCTGTACAATCCCGACTGGATGACTCTGTGATCGACGAGGCTCTGCACCGATTGCCAAAATCTCACTATGACCTTGTGGCTGAAGACACAGCCGTAATCTTAAGAATACGGAGGGATAAACTGCCGGAGATCGCAGAGGCCTACTACCGCCATCTCTCCGGTGAGGTCGATATCCAGGCAACCGAAACAAGTGAAGTCATCGAGGCCAAACGTCTCGATGAGGGATTCCTGGATCTTTCTATTTTTGGCGCACAAGATGGAGAGAAACTTTCCACTCCTTACTATCACCGGATCTTCAATCCCGAAGACACCAACGATGTGCGTCTCTCCCTCCATGGAGGGAATGATCGCGTTATAATATCAGGTGATGGTCCTGACAAGATCAAGCTCCGGATCATCAGTGAGGCTGGCCAGAACACAGTGACGGATATTTCAAAGGAAGGGGGGACCAGAGTCTATGACTCCCGAAAACAGGGAGGAGTAACTGCTCAAGGAGCAAAGATCAACAGAAAACCCTATATCCCCCCAAAGCCCACAATGTTCGCACTGCCAGCAAGAGATTGGGGAAGCAAACGACTCTGGTCCGGTGCGATTGATATCAACGGAGACCTTGGTTTGCTCCTGGGTGTGGGCCTCTCGCGCGAACGTTATGGATTCCGGAGGGATCCCTACGCCTTCCGCTGGAGCACATCGGTCGCTTATGCCACATTGCTTCGGAATTTTCGGATCACCGCAGCGTATGATGTTACTCGAGAAAATTCAAAGATGTATGGATGTATCGATCTCTTGATCTCCGGGATCGAGACCCTACATTTCTATGGTTATGGTAATGAAACGCCCAGGCCCGAAGAAGAGGACTTGGAAAATGTCAACCGAAGAGTCATAGGCCTGAAACCATCGGTCAAATTTTCCCTCACACCTCATTGGGACCTCCAGGTGGGAGTATTCTTGGAATACTCAAAAACTGTAGATAATCCGGATACAATAGCAGGCATTGAGAATCCTTATGGGACGGGCGAGTTCTGGCAAGCCGGACTCCTGACCGAGCTTGTCTATGACACGCTGGACTCACATGCCTGGCCAAGAAAAGGAACATACCTCAGGATAAAAAGCGATTATTATCCCGAATGGTTGGAGATCGAAAAGGGTGATTACGGCTCACTCGAAGGTCTTTTTGGAGGAGTGTATCCTTTATCCAAGAGGTTTGTGTTGGCTGCTCGTATTGCCGGAAGGAAAGTCTGGGGCCACTATCCCTATTTTCAGGCAGCCTACATCGGTGGGAGCACTATCTTACGAGGATTCGACATCCAACGTTTTGCCGGCGATTCTTCAATCTATGTAAACATGGAACTAAGGTTTCCCATCTCGAAGTTCTTCATATTCCTGCCAGGCGAGTGGGGGATTTACGGTTTTGTGGATACCGGACGCGTGTTTCTGAAGGGAGAATCATCCGACAAATGGCACACCGGATATGGTGGAGGCATATGGGTTGCGCCACTTATCCGGCAGCTCACCATGAGCCTGGCTGTGGCTGGGAGTGACGAGGGACCTAGGATTTATTTCGGGTTCGGATTCGGATTCTAAAAAAGTGGCGCAGTCCAAGGAAACCATATTTTATCCCAAATTATAGGATGAAGATTCTATCCATTCTCACCATACTGTTAGTCTGTAAGGGCGGGTTTGGCCAGGTCGTCTCTTCAGAGGAATTCAGGTTAGATATAAAATATCAAAATCACGAAATCATTCAAAATGACGACATAAGAATATCCCCCTACTCCCTCGATCTAGCAAAGGAATTGGCTATCTTTGGTGCAGGAGGCGCCATGCTTGGTGTGAGTCTGATCCTT
>WTAW01000328.1 GCA_013139435.1 Candidatus Aminicenantota bacterium
TATT
Source organism: Candidatus Aminicenantota bacterium (assembly GCA_013139435.1). Taxonomy (GTDB): domain Bacteria; phylum Acidobacteriota; class Aminicenantia; order Aminicenantales; family Aminicenantaceae; genus WTAW01. The sequence goes on from WTAW01000328.1 coordinate 5, forward strand.
CAGTGTCGTTTCTTGTTCTGCCTTAATCGCACTCAATGTCTTGAATTCTTGGCGTAGGCCCCTCATCATGAAATAATCCACTAGAAAAACCACCAGAGCAATAAATAACACAGCTGTAATTCCACTCAGAATCTTGATAGATTTATGAGAGAAAGTGAGGACTCTTCGCTTACCTTTATAATGAGGTATAATGATCAGCGATAAATACTTGTTTGCCATGGATTTTCCTGCTACATATCATAATAATTCACATATCGATGTCAAGTGATTTGTTCACCTCTCGGCTTTTGACCGAATATTCTCCTGGATCCAAGACACTATCTCTTTAGTCGAAGATCCCGGCAAAAACACCTTCTCGATTCCGATACTCTTTAATTTTGGGATATCCTTCTCCGGAATGATCCCTCCGGCGATCACCCTTGTCTCTGTGATACCCTTTTCCTTCATCAAATGCATGATCTTGGGAAAAAGGACGTTGTGAGCTCCAGAAAGAATGCTCAACCCGATAACATCAACATCCTCTTGAACAGCAGCATGGACGATCTCTTCTGGCGTACGCCTCAAACCCGTATAGATGACTTCATTTCCCGCATCACGCAATGCTCGACAGATGACCTTAGCCCCTCTGTCATGTCCATCCAATCCAGGTTTAGCTATCAGGACTCTGATCCGCTTCTCCTTCATTCAAGCCTCCAGAGATGTGTTTTTGAAACAGATGCCTGCACTGGCAAGAAACATACATCATTATGGACAGCGTCTTCATGATTCTTCTTCAATCACTTTCAGAACGAGGTCATTCTCACGAACAGGGTTTTCCACCTTCAATCCTGCTGACTCACCCTCTGCAATGGAATCTACAGGACTGAATTCCACCTGTAGAGATTGGACTTTCTGGTAGAAATCAGTCGTATGCCCCTTAATGTGAATGGTCTCCCCCACTCGGAGTTCTCCCTTGGCTATTTCAATAACGCCAACGTTGATTTTTGAAAAATGGTGGGTAATTCTCCCTATTTTTTCCTCCATTCTTGCCTCCTGTTTGCTTATTGTCTACGTTAACAGAAACCTTATTCTTTCGCAAGTTTGCATTAGGCACATTAAGCACAGAGGACTGAACCACCGTTCACATTCAAAAGCTCTCCTGTGATATGTCGAGCAAGATCAGAGGCCAGGAACAAGATGGGACCCGCGATATCTTCTGGAGGTGCGATGCGTTGAAGAGGGATGCTCATCTCCACTTTTTTTCGGAAGATTTTGTCACGAAAGACATCGGCACACATATCCGTATCCACCCAACCCGGAGCCACACAGTTAACCCGAATACCGAACGGTGCCAGCTCTGCTGCAAGAGATTTTGTCAATGTGATAACCGCTCCTTTGCTGGCCGCATAATGGGAGTGATAGGCTTCTCCCCTCACACCTGCAGTTGAGGATACATTTATGATCCATCCGCTTTTTCTAGCTTTCATGGAGGGCACCACAGCATTGCACACATAGAAGATGCTATCCAAGTTAACTCTGATCGTTTCCTGCCATACCTTTTCTTCCATGTTGCCCATTTCTCCGTAAGTCCATATCCCCACATTATTCACCAAGACATCGATATGGCCCCAATTCTCAAGAATATTTTCCACCATCTTGAGAACATCCTTTTTCTTCGAAAAATCAGCTTGATAGGCTAGACATTCTCTTTCTAGAGAACGAACCTTTTTCTGGACTTCTTCAGCTGCAGACTTCCGGCTGGAATAGGTGATGGCAACATCAGAGCCCGCTTTGGCAAACAGAATGGCTGTTTCAGCTCCAATCCCTCGTGAACCCCCTGTGATTAAAGTCTTTTTCCCCTCTAAAGAAATCATGCCCTCTCCTTTATTTGATGACTTTGTGATACCAAAACCTTCCATAGCCTGAAAGGTAAAAAATGTCAATAATTAATAAAAATCACATTGAAAACGGAAATGTCAAGGCGATTTACTGGAAGAATAATGTAAATATTTGATATTGCTTCTGTTGAACAAAGTATCGACATTTTTTATGAATTTAGTATTCTAGGGTGAAGTCTCCTAACTCGTGAAAAAGTAAGTACCTATAGACCTCTTCTTTCTTAGGAAGCACCTTTTTTTCCATGATGGAAAAATACTCCTCGGGTGTCGGCAGTTTCCCCTTAAGAGCGGCGATGGCAGCTAACTCCGCTGACCCTAGATACACGCGCGCACCATCCCCCATTCGGTTATCAAAATTCCGCGTAGATGTGGAAATGACAGTGGCTCTCGGATGAACTCTGGCTTGATTTCCCATGCAGAGAGAGCAGCCAGGGATCTCGGTCCGAGCTCCAATACTGGCATAAATGTTGTAATACCCCTCCCTGATCAATTGCGCCCTGTCCATCTTGGTAGGAGGTGTCAGCCAAATTCGGGTGTCCAGATACCCCTCTCCTTCGAAGATCTTGCCTGCCGCACGGAAATGCCCGATGTTGGTCATACAAGAGCCGATAAAGATCTCATCGATGGTATCCGCCGCGACTTCAGACAACAGCTTAACATCATCCGGGTCATTAGGGCATGCCAGGATCGGTTCATGGATCCCACTCAGGTCGATCTCGATGACCTCCGCATATTCAGCCGTCTTGTCCCTAAGAAGAAGAGTGGGATCGTCCACCCATTCCTGGCAGGCCTTGATCCGACATCTCAACACGTCGGAATCCTTGTACCCCTCCACAATCATTTTTTCCATCAAGGCAATATTACTTTTTAAATAATCTGCTACACTTTTCTCAGAGATGGCGATCGTGCCACTGGCTGCCGACCGCTCTGCTGTGGCATCCGTGAGTTCAAAGGCCTGTTCTACAGGAAGGTCGGGCAAGCCCTCCATCTCAAGAATGCGGCCGTTAAAAACATTCTTTTTGCCCTCTTTGGCAACAGTCAGGAGACCTTTCTGAATGGCAAAATAAGGGATGGCATTGACCACATCCCTGAGAGTGATCCCAGGATTGAGTTGCCCCTTGAATTTTACTAACACAGACTCAGGCATGGCGAGAGGCATCGTCCCGAGTGTACCGGCAAATGCCACAAGACCAGAACCCGCAGGAAAACTCAAACCGATGGGAAACCGGGTGTGAGAATCCCCCCCTGTCCCCATGGTGTCCGGCACAAGAAAATGATTCAACCAGCTGTGGAGCACGCCATCGCCAGGCCTGAGAGCAATACCTTTGAGGTCAACGATAAATTTGGCTAAGGATTTATGCATTTTCACATCTGCCAGCTTAGGATAGGGAGCTGTATGACAGAAGGTCTGTAAGAAAAGCTCGGACTGGAACTGTATGCAGGCGAGTTCTTTCAGCTCATCCGCAGTCATCGGACCCGTTGTGTCCTGAGAAGCCACAGTCGTCATCTTCGGCTCACATGCAGAACCGGGCAGCATGCCCTCCACTCCGCATGCCTTTCCGACAATTTTTTGGGCCAATGTATACCCTTGGCCGTCTTTGGGGCTGGGATTCTCTATCTTTGTGAAAAAATCCGCTTCTGGCATGTCGAGCGTTTGCCGGGCTTTTGCCGTAAGTGCACACCCGATCATCAAGAACAGACGGCCTCCCGCACGATATTCATCTCGAAGAGTTCCCGGTTCCAATTCAAACGCGGCCAATGTCTCTCCCTTTTCATCAGTGATTGTCTCTGCCAAACTATCAAGGAGAACAACATCACCGGTTCTCAGACGAGTGACATCACACATGATCGGCAGGCCCCCTGAATCCTCGACTGTATTGAAAAAGATCGGGGCAATAAGCCCGCCGAGCACCACTCCGGCGCGTCGTTTGTTGGGGATATAGGGTATATCCTCGCCAATGTGCCACATCAAGGAATTTGTGGCGGATTTTCGTGAAGACCCAGTACCGACAACATCACCAACAAAAACGACCCGGTATCCCTCATCGCGGAATTGTCTTATGGTTTCTATGCCTCCGGAAAACTGTGTTTCCCCCATGGATAATGCATGTAGAGGAATATCCGGTCGGCTCCACGCATGTTTAGCCGGAGAAAAATCATCGGTGTTCGTTTCCCCGTCGACCTTATAGACCTTGAGTTTCAGTTTTTCAGGAAATTCTGGTTTGGAGAGGAACCACTCCCCCTTGGCCCAAGACTCAAGAACATCCTTCGCAAAAGAGTGGTCTCTAGCCATGTCTAACACTTTGTCGAAGGCATTATATACGAGTATCGTTCCCTTCAAAGCGCGGGCTGCTTGTGGAGCCAGGTCTACATCTTCGAGAAGAGCGATCAAAGGTTCAACATTAAAACCTCCGAGCATAGTGCCGAGCAACTCCACAGCGCCCTTTTTATCCAAGACTGGAGATAATACTCTCCCAGTGGCCAATGCACTGAGCCACCCGGC
>WTAW01000131.1 GCA_013139435.1 Candidatus Aminicenantota bacterium
AGAGGAATCCTTCCGTATTGGGTGTGGACGATCTTCAAGGTTTCAATCAGATTTCCGATGTTCTTGCGGGGTTCTTGAGCACCAACAAAAAGCAGATAGGACGGAGGCAAATTGAATTTGGATTTGACCCGTTCTGTTTCTTCTTGGGCAACATCACGCCAAAAATCATGGTCGATCCCCAAGTAGGTCACATGCACTTTATCCTTATCAACAGAAAATCTTTTTAAAACCTGCTCCTGACTGAAGTGTGATATGGTGACGATGCTGTCAGCATGATCAAGGGACTGTTCGATCCTCGAAGAAAACACGTGTCTCGACTCATCGTCACTCAAATGGGGATAATCCAAAAAGCAGAGATCATAAACAGTCACGACCTTCTTGCCTCTGGAGGGTAGGACAAGGGGCGTAGGTGAATGGGTCAGGTCCAATCTCGTCTTGACAAAGAGGTCCATGGATGGCCAGCCAAGTTTATTCCACAAAAAATTGATCATCCTGACCGGATAGCGAAAATCCTTGAAATGTTTGTGGGTAAACGGAGGAATCTTCTTGGGATCAAATCGATCCTTCCAAGAGGACGAAAACAGATAGTACTCATTCTCTGAATCGATCTTTGACAGGGCAAATAGAAGGTTCTTGAAATAGATCCCGACGCCCGTTTCTTCCTTCAGGAAAGGGCGCACGTCAAAGCCTACCCGCATTTGGGGGTAATGTATTCTCTGCACAAGGAAATGTCAAGATAAGAAGGTCTTGCCTTGTCCTATTGGCAGTGGTATGATTTTCCTCATTCAGAGAGAGAACATGCAGGATTTTGATAGAGTCTCCAGCCGAATCGACACCTTCCGCAATGAAATGATCGACATGCAGATCCAGCTGTGTGCACTTCCGGCTATTTCTCCCTCCAGCGGTGGAGAGGGTGAAGCCGCAAAAGCCGATGCCCTCCTTAAGTTCCTCAAGAACACAGGATTCGAAGATATCACAGTCGCTAAGGCGCCAGACCTGGATGCGGATGCGGGTTACCGCCCCAATATTTTTGCCTATTACAGAGGAAAAAATTCGGCGAAGACCATCTGGATCCTCTGCCACATGGATGTTGTCCCTCCGGGCGAACTATCGAAATGGAGAGGAAATCCCTTCAAGGCCTGGGTGGAGGAGGGAAAAATATTCGGCCGTGGAGTGGAAGACAACCAGCAGGATATGGTGGCTTCTCTTTTCGCCATCAAAACACTTCAAGCGGAAAGACTGAAACCCAATTATGATGTCGGCATTGCCCTTGTCGCCGATGAGGAAATGGGAAATGAGAAGGGGCTCAAATATGTATTGAAACATTCCAACCCATTTCGCAAGCAAGACCTCATCGTTGTGCCTGATGCGGGAAACGCAGACGGGACGACGATCGAGATCGCAGAGAAGAGTATCCTATGGCTCAAGTTTAAGACCTTTGGAGAGCAGGCACACGGGTCTACTCCTGAGAAAGGAGTCAACAGTTTTCGCGCGGCATCCTTCTTAGTGACAGAATTGAATAAACTCTACCAGACCTTCGATTACAAAGACCTCCTCTTCGACCCTCCGATATCCACTTTTGAGCCCACAAAAAAAGATCCGAATGTTCCCAATATCAACACCATTCCCGGGGAGGATGTTTTCTACATGGACAACCGCATCCTTCCGTATTACAGCTTAGAAGATGTGGAAGAACAGATCAAAATTGCTATGGATCGCATAGAAAAAGAATTCAACGTTAAGATCGTCATGGAGCGAGAGCAGCGATCCCCGGCAGCCCCTCCAACATCCCCTGAAGCGCCTGTTGTTCAAGCTCTAAAAAGAGGCATCAAAGATGTCTACAAGAAGGAAGCAAGGCCCATCGGGATCGGAGGGGGGACACTTGCCAGCCCCCTTCGGCGGTCAGATTTCGATGCCGCCTGTTGGTCTAAGAATGAGGAGACAGCCCATCAACCCAATGAGTACTGTGTCATCGATAACATGATGGGGGATGCAAAAGTCTTCGCTCATATTTTCTTACAACCCTAAACAATAAAAATCTTTTTTGGGAGCAACACAGATGGATGAATATCTTTTAGTGATCTCAACCGTCTCAAGCGAGACAGAAGGCAAAAATATTGCACAGAAGATCGTTGAAGAGCGACTTGCCGCCTGCGTCACTTTGACTTCGGCAGTTCAGTCTTTCTATTGGTGGGAAGAACGCATTGCCAATGACCAGGAATTCATCCTGTTCATCAAAACTAAAACAAGCCTTTTTCAGAAACTGGAACAGAGGATAAAAACCCTCCATTCTTACCAGGTTCCTGAGATCATTGCCCTCCCAATTCAAACGGGGTCTAAGGAGTATTTGGACTGGATCAAACAGAATACGCAATCGTAAAACATTTCACGTTTCACGTTTCACGCTTGGCAATGGATGTTTCCGATGTGTGTGTTGGGCGATCTTGATGGTGTTAAGATGGATAGCCACAGTGTCTGCAACATCAATGGCGTATCCCCCTGCAAGCAGGACGACCATCGGAATCTTTAACATCCGCGCAGCTCCGATAACGATCGCATCCCTCTCCTTGAGACCTTCCAGAGTCAACCGTAATCCTCCCAACTGGTCTTTCTCATAAGGATCGGCCCCGGCAAGATAAAAAACAATATCCGGCTGGAATTCTTCAAAAAGGCGGGGAAAATGGGACTGAAGGGCCTCAAGATATTTCCCGTCTTCCTCCCCTGCCCACAGGCCTATATCCCGTGTGCTCTCCGGCTTATGGGCTGGATAAATATCCATCTGATGGATCGAAAACGTGAACACATATTCTTTTTTTGAAAAGATGGCTGCTGTCCCGTTTCCCTGGTGTACATCACAATCAACAATCAAGGCCTTTTGGATGACACCTAGGTGTTTCAGCCTTTCTATCGCAACTGCCACATCATTGAGTATACAAAATCCCTCACCATGGTCAGAAAACGCATGGTGGAATCCCCCGCCAAGGTGAGCGGCCATCCCCTCTTCCAGCGCCTTCTCCGCAGCAATGATGGTCCCTCCCACATGAAGTCTTGCAAACCGCAACAGGTCTGGAGAATATGGAAGCTCCAGTGCCAGCATTTCAGCATGCGATAATTTTCCAGTCTTCAACTTTTTCAAATATCTTGCGGAGTGCACTCTCAAGATGTCGTCGTCCTGTGCCGGTTGAGACTCTATGAAATTTTCCTTTTTGATTCCCAGCGAGATTAGCTTCTCGTAAAGAAGACGGTATTTCATGAGCGGGAACACATGGTTCCCAATGTCAACCATCCAATAGGCATCACAATAAACAAACTTGATTGGTGATCTTCGTCTTCCAACGATTCGAAACAATTTTCTGATATTACCCATACAGGTATTACATATCAAAAAAACGGGAGAGGGTAAACTCTTTCCTCAACCACACGGACCTTCTTTTTTGTGCCACACATTTGCCAATCCGCAAAAAAGATGAAACAATTCTTGAAGTTTATTCCAAAATGAATTAGTTTTTATCCTTAATACTCCTTCTTGAGCGGTTGGATTCTTATAGATATTTTAATAAGGAGACAGGTGATATGGGCCTAAAAAAATTCATAATCAATCTTGCTCCCACCCCCCTCGTTAAACTTTTCGCCAGTCCGTATGTCGCAGGGGATAGCATTCAAGCCGCCGTTGAAACCGCGCACACATTTTGGAAGGAAAGACATGTCTGTTCCACCATAGACCTTTTGGGAGAAGAGATCGAAGTGGATGAGGAAGTCCAGTACACAGTCGGTGTTTACGAAAGACTCATCGACAGCTTGGGCGCGCAGGAGTTTGCCACTCTCTCTTTAAAACCCACCCAACTGGGCAGTCACAGGGGCACACAACACTGTCAAAAGATCATCGAGGGAATTGTGGCCAAAGCAGAGCAGCACGACATAAAGATTACCCTGGACATGGAAGACCACATGCTGACCGACCTGACGCTGGATATCTTCCGGGCTCTAATCAAAGAGCATCCGACATTCGGAACGGTCCTTCAATCCCGCCTCTTCCGGACAGACGAAGACATCAAGTCCATTAGCGGTTTAAACGCCCGCATCCGCATCTGTATCGGCATCTACAACGAGCCAAAGGAGATCGCCCTCACGAGAAAGCCTGATATGAAGACTAAGCTCCTCGAACAACTGGAAGTCCTGTTCAAGGAGGGGCATTATCCTGAGATCGCCTCCCATGATAAAGAAATCATTCGGGAATCCATCAACATCGCTGAACGACTGAACATAAAAAAAGACCAGTATGAAGTGCAGATGCTCATGGGAGTGCCCATGCGGGCCTTTCAAGACGAACTCATTCGAGAGGGAATTCTTGTGCGTCTCTATGTCCCTTTTGCCGAAAAATGGAAATACGCTTCAGCCTACTGCAAAAGACGGCTGGATGCCAATCCGGCCATGGCTGCCTACATATTGAAAAACCTCATCTACAAAACAGCCGGTAAACGCTGATGTCTATCGAACATCAAACGTAAGGCGTTTTCCGTGATTACAGAACCGTCATACTATGATGTCGTATCCTCAGAAAGCGTGACCTGAGCGGCGGCCAGATGGGCAATGGGGATCTGATAGGCCGAGCAACTCACATAATCCAATCCGATCTTGTGACAGAAGAAGATCGACCGCGGGTCTCCTCCGTGAACACCACAGATACCCACCTTGAGCTCTGGTTTGGTCTGACGGCCCTTCTCAACGGCCCACTTCATCAATTCGCCGACTCCGCTCACATCCACACTGGCAAAAGGATCATCTTTCCAGAATCCGTGGGTGAGATAATGATTGATAAAACCGGCCCCGTCATCTCGAGATACTCCGAATGTTGTCTGGGTCAGGTCGTTGGTTCCGAAGGAGAAGAAATCCGCTTCTTTAGCCACTTCATCGGCCGTGATGGCAGCTCGCGGAATTTCGATCATGGTTCCGACCGTGTATTCCAGCTCAATATTGTATTTTTTTATCGTTTCCTCAGCGATCCTGACGATGATCTCTTTCTGGTCGGCCAATTCCTCCACAGACCCGATGAGAGGGACCATGATCTCGGGAAAAACCTTTCCGCCTTCGCTGGCCAATTCACAGGCCGCCTCGAAGATAGCCTGGGCTTGCATTTCGATGATCTCAGGGAACGTGATCCCCAGGCGACATCCTCTGTGCCCGAGCATTGGATTGAACTCGGAAAGCGCTTTGACCCTTTCCAGAACTTTTTCGAGCTCCTGGATCCGTTCATTATCCGGTGATCCGGAAGCTTTGAGCTCCACGAGCTCGACCATCAACTCTTCTTTTTTGGGTAAAAACTCATGGAGTGGCGGATCCAATGTACGGATGGTCACAGGGTACCCCTTCAGCTCTTTGAACAACTCATAAAAATCTGTCTTCTGGAAGGGGAGGATATGCTTGAGGTTTTCCCGCCGTTCATCCTCGGTCTCTGCCATGATCATCTGTTTGATAAAGGGGAGTCTTTCCCTCTCGAAGAACATGTGTTCCGTACGGGCAAGACCGATCCCTTCCGCACCAAAAGCAAAGGCTATCCTTGCATCCTTAGGGGTGTCTGCATTGGCCCGAACCCTCAGTTTCCGCACCTCATCGGCCCAGGAGAGGAGCTTATCAAAGTACTTGAACGTCACAGATTCCTCGGGCGCCAGTTCTCCACGGATCACTTGGAGGATTTCCGAAGGTTTTGTGGGAATCTCCCCGTGGAGCACTTCGCCGGAGCTTCCGTCGATGGAGATCCAATCTCCCTCATTGACCTTCTGGTCACCCACCTGGAAATATCTGTCTTCCTCATTGGGCATAATGGCGGCGCAGCCAACGACAGAGGGTTTTCCCATCTGTCTCCCCACGATGGCCGCATGAGATGTCATGCCTCCGGTCGCTGTCAAGATACCTTGAGATGCGCTCATCCCGTGGATATCGTCGGGTGAAGTCTCCTCTCTGACCAACACAACGCGTTTACCCGCCTCTTTCCACGAGACTGCCTCATCCGCTGTAAAGACCACCTGCCCCGTGGCTGCTCCCGGAGACGCTGCGAGTCCCCGGGCCAGGATCTCGTGCTTGGCTTTCTCTGCACCGTCAAAGACAGGATGGAGGAGTTGATCCAAAGACTCAGGTTCGACTAAAAAGAGCGCTTTTTCCTTGTTGATCAGGCCCTCATTTACCATATCCACAGCGATCCTTACCGCAGCCCAGCCTGTCCTTTTCCCGCTCCGTGTCTGCAGCATGTAGAGTTTTCTTTCCTGAATGGTGAATTCAAAGTCCTGAATATCCTGGTAGTGTTTCTCCAATCGTGTTGTGATCTCTTCCAATTCGTCATACGCCTCAGACATGTTTTTCTTGAGGTCTTCTATGGGGGACGGGGTTCTTATTCCTGCCACAACATCCTCGCCCTGGGCATTGTAAAGGAATTCTCCATAGAGTTCTTTTTCACCCGTGGCCGGATTCCGAGTAAAACCTACACCCGTAGCAGAATTTTCTCCGAAATTGCCAAAAACCATCATCTGGACATTGACCGCCGTTCCCAAGTCATGGGGGATATGATTCAACCGGCGGTATGTGATGGCCCGCGGATTACCCCATGATTTGAACACCGCGGAGATCGCCATAAAAAGCTGCTCTTTGACATCTTGGGGAAAATCTATTCCCGTCCGGTCTTTGACCAAGTTCTTATAGCCCGCAATGACGTCTTCAAGGTTCTTCTCAGAAAGCTCGAAGTCGTTTTCGATGTTGTTCTGGTGTTTGATCCCCTTGAGGATATTCTCAAAATCCTTCTTGGATATTTCCAGTACAACATCCCCGAACATCTGGATGAGACGGCGGTAGCAATCCAAGGCAAACCGTCCGTTTCCGCTTTTTTGTGCCAATCCTTCAACAGTCTGGTCATTGAGTCCCAAGTTCAAGATGGTGTCCATCATCCCGGGCATAGAGAATTTCGCCCCAGAACGCACAGAGACAAGGAGGGGATTCTCTTCATCACCGAGTCTCTGCTCAGCTCCATCCCCCAGCCTGTCCAGATGACCCAAAATCTCCTCCTCCACTTCTGGAGGGATTTGGTTTTCCGCTTTGAGGAAAAGATTACAGACATCCGTGGAGACCGTAAATCCAGGAGGAACCGGAATTCCGATCCCCGCCATTTCAGCAAGATTTGCGCCCTTTCCCCCAAGGGTATCTCTCATATTCCTGTTACCATCGACACTTCCGGGCGCGAAAGAGTAGACATACTTCTTTTGACTCATAATATTCTCCTAAATTATTCACAGAGTGAAAAAAGAAATATACATGTAACCTTACCAAAATTCAAGGCTCCTTTTGTTTTTGTAAGGTCTAAATCCGTGAGAAGGGCTGGACGGGCATGGCACCTTTCTATGTAGGGTCCGTTCCCCGAACGGACCGTTTGGGAAACGGTCCCTACATTTAAATAGAGCCGCATTGCTGTCCCGTTGTATGTTTTCGCAATCACCGATTGGGACACTCGGATATCATTCATCACGGATTTAGAAAACCTTACAAAAACAAAAAGAGGATTGTTACCTGCACCAAAACACTAGGACGTCGCCGAGCGGCGACTTAGAGAAGACACAAAGATGCTTAGCGTCAGGTAAAGAAGGACAATATCTGCGAGCAGCAGGCTATAGTCTACGTGGCGGCCTAAAGAACCAAAACATCCACAATCCACATCAAGACCTCTAAAAATGGTGACCGTGATCAGAACCAAAAAAGCTGCCAATAAACTCGATAGGAGGAGCGAACTGGCAGAGCGGAATATCCCGAAAATCACGAGGACACCGCACAAGATCTCAAGCCAGGGTAGGACAATAGCAGCGAGGAGTGAGAGGTCACGGGAAAACACGCGGTAGTTGGCGATATTCTGTGCGAATTCTAGAGGGTCCAGGATCTTTAATAAGCCAGCCCAGATAAACACTCCTCCAACCACAAGTCGAAACACCAACAAAATAGATTTATTACGTATCATTTCTCTCAGATAGGGGAAGCCCGGCTGCAACCCATTCGGCCCAGCCGCCGAAAAATACGCGGATGTCCTCAAATCTGAATTCCGCGAGAACCTTGGCAAGAAGCACACTGGATTGGCATTCATTCCCATCGCAGTACACGATCAGAGTTGTTTCGCGAGGGAAGGGGAGTTGTTCCTCGACGATGCGCTCTCCGCCTTCGAATGGGATATTGACAGCTCCCAATATATGTCCCTCGAGATACTTCTCTTCAGCCCTGCTGTCCAGAAAAACAGCATTTCCGCCAACAAAGAGGTCCTCCGCCTCGAAGATACCGATGAACTGTATCGAGGGAAAATCTTCGGGAGAGAGAAAACTCTGGCTGAAATCTCCCTTGCGGTATTGTTTGATCAGAGACAGATTCGCACTTATCCCGATAACGAAACTCAAGCACAGAATAATGCCTACATGAAATATCAGTTCTTTTATTCGCATCGATCTCTAGCTTGAATAATCCAGGCTCAATTGACTCACACTGTCCGCATAAAACCTCAGCGGTAGGCTTAAGAGAACAACGAGAGGTATTTATCAAGTCCGGCTCTAAACACTGTGATGGCCCGTTTCAGATCGGGTTCCTTAAGCACATAGGCAATGCGCACTTCATCCTCTCCTCGGCCTGGAGTGGAATAAAACCCTTGAGCGGGGGCCACCATGACCGTCTCCTTATCGAGTTCGAAATCCGTTAACATCCAGCGCACAAAATGCTCACAATCCTTGATGGGAAGCTTCACGATAAAATAGAAGGCTCCCTGAGGCTTGTGCACCACAATTCCCGGGATATCCTTTAATCCCTCGTAAAGGACATCGCGCCTCCTCTGGTATTCCTCCCGGATCGCATCAAAATAGCTGCGTTCCATCCGATAGGCGGCCAGCGCGCCTTTCTGTTCGATCGAAGGCGGGCATAACCTTGCCTGAGCAAACTTGAGTACCGCCTGGTAGACATCTGCGTTGCGTGTGATGACCGCTCCCACTCGTGCGCCACAACAGCTGAATCGCTTGGAGATGCTGTCCACCACGATCACCCGGTCTTTGATGTCTTCATACTCGAGCAAGCTTTTGTGTTTAGCCCCATCGTAGACGAATTCTTTGTAGACCTCGTCGCTGATCAAGAATAACTCATGCTTGACAGCAAGATCGATAACACGATCGAGCTCCTCTTCGGTGTATACCGTACCGGTCGGATTATTTGGAGAGCACAGTAGGATCGCTCGCGTTTTCGGAGATATTTTGGCCTCGATCTCTTCAGAAGCGGGAAGGCGGAATCCATCTTCCACATGCAAAGCCAGGGGTACGATCCTGACATTGGCGCATGCTGCATATCCATTATAGTTCGTGTAGAAGGGCTCGGGAATGATGACTTCCTCTCCTGGATCCGCTACCACACTGAAGGAAAAATGGATGGCTTCAGACCCTCCGACGGTGATGATCACATTCTCCGCGGTCAGGGGGATGTTGTAATCGACAAAATAATCCGCGATGGCCTGTCTCAGCTCGAGAAAACCCTGTGCGGGTCCGTAACTGAGGACTTCCTCGCCATAATTCCTGATGGCCTCCCAAACAGGCTCAGGCGTGATGATGTCGGGTTGTCCGATGTTTATGAAATACACGCGGATGCCCCGTTTGATAGCATCGTCCGCATAAGGCTTCAATTTCCTTATTGGGGATTCCTGGATAGCAAGACCTCTTTGGGATATGTTCATTTGTTTATCTCCATCTTCTACCTGAATTATTCAAAAATGCTCTGTAGTTGTCAAAGTTTTTGTTGCTATGAGAAAAATAATCTGTTATTTTTTTAACAAAATTCTTACACGGCACATGAAAAAGGACTCCCGGGCACAGATCACACGAAAGGAAAGCTGGAGAGAATATTTCCTCCTTTCTTTGGAATCGCCCGCGATCGCTCAGAATGCGCAACCCGGTCAGTTCCTCATGGTGCGCGCCAGCGTAGACACCCATCCCCTCCTTCGCCGGCCTTTCAGCATCTTCTCTGCGGAAGGGAAGAGTGTGGAGATCTTCTTCCAGAAAGTGGGCCTCGGCACACGGCTTCTCAGTGAAAAACAGGAAGGAGACACCATCGACATCATCGGTCCTCTGGGCAGAGGTTTCACTGTGAAAAAGGAAATCAGGGGGAAACACTCGGCACTTATAGGCGGTGGACGCGGTATCGCTCCCCTCTATTTTCTCTCCCAAAAGCTCAAAGCACACGGTGGAACAGCCAGAGTATTTTATGGAGGAAAATCTGTGGAGGACCTTCCAGTCAGGGAGAGATTCGAAAAAAGCGGCACAACTCTGTCCTGTACCACAGAGGATGGGTCCTTCGGCACGAGAGGTCAAATCACAGAAGCTTTCGAAGCTGAGCTCAACAACGGGTTTACTGTGAGCCGGATCTATGCCTGTGGTCCTGAGTTGATGCTCAAAAAGATCGCGGAGATTGCCGCGGCTTTAAACGTCCCCGCCGAACTCTCTCTCGAATCTGTGATGGGGTGTGGATTCGGCGCATGCTGGGGATGTGTCAAAAGAATCAGAAAAGGTCAGGAGCCCGGGTGGCACAAGATCTGTGAAGAAGGCCCTGTGCTCAAGGCAGAGGATATTATCTGGGAGCTGGGGAATAATGATTGACCTTTCTGTCAATATCGGCAGCCTCAGGCTTAAGAACCCGGTCCTCGCTGCCAGCGGCACTTTTGGATACGGGATGGAATTCACTCCGTTTATGGACCTCAATGAACTGGGTGGATTTGTGGTCAAAGGCCTCTATTTCTCCCCCCGCGAAGGAAATCCCCCACCCCGGCTGGTGGAGACCGCGAGCGGCCTCATCAACGCCATAGGTTTGCAGGGCATCGGAGTCAAACGGTTCTGCAAAGAGATCCTTCCTCAACTTCGAGCTTATCAGACGGCGCTTATCGTCAATGTCTGCGGGGAGAATGAAGAGGAATATGCCTCTGTCGTGGAATATTTGAATTCACACGAAGGGATAGCGGCCTACGAGCTCAACATCTCCTGTCCGAATGTGGAGAAGGGAGGGATGTGCCCGGCACTGAAGCCCGACTTGACATATTCTGTCGTCAAGCTTGTCCGATCTGTGAGCTCTCGTCCTCTCATCACAAAACTCTCCCCCAATGTGTCGGATATCGTGGAGATCGCTTTAAGCGCACAGGAGGCAGGCTCTGATGCCGTTTCCCTGGTCAACACGTTCCTGGCCATGGCAGTGGATGTGGACACCAAGCAACCCAAGCTGACCAACGTCTTTGGAGGTCTCAGCGGTCCAGCTATCAAACCCATCGCCCTGAGGATGGTTTTCCAAGTCGCCAGCCAAATCAACATCCCGGTGATAGGAATCGGAGGCATCATGTCGGGTGAAGATGCTCTCGAGTATTTGATCTGCGGAGCCAAAGCCGTTGAAGTGGGCACATCGAACTTCATCGACCCAGAGAGCTGTCTCACGATCGTCCAGGAGTTGGAGCGATACTGTCAAACACACGGGATATCCCGCATCGAGGACATCATTGGAACACTGGATGTGAAACAATAAGGAAAAAAATGGAACACCAAGAAAATCTCGCTAAAAAGATAATAGTGGCCCTGGACGTGGACACAGAAGAAGAGGCCCTGCGGCTTACGGGGCAACTTCCCGAGGCCGATGTATTCAAAGTCGGCTTGAAGCTGTTTACCGCAAAAGGCCCCTTGTTTTTAGAAAAACTGAAGAGCCAAAACAAAAAAGTGTTTCTCGATCTCAAGCTTCACGACATCCCGAACACAGTCGCCGGAGCGGTGAGTGTGGGAACACGATACGGCGTCCACATGATGACCCTGCATGCGTCTGGGGGG
>WTAW01000058.1 GCA_013139435.1 Candidatus Aminicenantota bacterium
CGCATTTTGCCATCACGGATACACTGGAAAAAATTCTGAAGTTCTTTTTTCAGGGGCTCTTCCTTCTTGATCTTCAATGTTTTGATATCTGTCTGGCGTCCGTTGAGGGGGAACGCCTTGACTTCCTGGTCAATGTAATCAATGGAATAATAGGATGTGGGCTCAAAAATCCTGAGTTTTCTCACCTTTCCCTGGTGAACACGGCTGGCGGTGAGAGTGGCCACGCATCCCGATCCAAACTCAAGCCGGGCGTTGGCGATATCGATCTTATCGGAAAGGACATGAATGCCAGAAGACTTGATGACTTTGACCTCATCCTTGATGAGCGACATGATGATATCCAGATCATGAATCATAAGGTCAAGGACAACATCTATATCCAATGAACGGGCAGAAAAGGATCCCAACCTCTGGACCTCGATAAACCTCGGTTCTGTGATCATGTTCTCTATCGCTTCGACTGCCGGATTGAATCTCTCCAGATGGCCGACTTGAAGAAGCGTCCCAGTCTTCTTTGCATGGGACACAAGTTGCTCCGCTTGTTCGATCGTTTCGGTTATAGGTTTTTCCACAAGGACGGACTTCCCTTTATTTAATAACTCCATAGAAACGGAAAAATGTTCTGATGTGGGAGTTGCAACAATGCCTGCGTCTATCTCATCGAGCATCTCTTCGAAATTCTCATAATACTGAACGCCATGGCGATTCCCGATCTGCATCGCTTTTTTAAAATCGATATCCGCCACTCCCTTTAACTCTGCTTCTTCGAGGTAGGACAAAATTCGCGCATGCTGTGTCCCTAAGTATCCGACTCCGATGATCCCGACTTTCACTTTATCCATAAACCGTTCTCCAGACAAATATTATACTTATTTTCATGTTAATTCAAATCTGTTTTCAACTTCGGAAAAAGCGTTTGCAAAATGAGGTTGATTCTTTTTTTGTAGGGACCGTTTCCCAAACGGACCGTTTGGGAAACGGTCCCTACATTTAAATTCGGAATAACATTCGTCCTCGAGGAGGATAGGAATTATTTTGCGATGATGGCGATGCCATGGGCATCAGCAAGACACACCGCCTCTTGTCTTTGGAAGAAAGGCATCTGGCCAGCCTCGAAACAGAGCACAGAACTCTTTGCCGCGACGAGACTTTGAACTGTTGCAAAACCCACTGCAGGAAGATCGATTCTGGGATCCTGACTCATCCGACTCACTTTGACCACTGTTGTTCCCTTGCCAGCTAGACGGCCTCCACGCTTTATCGTTTCATCCGTGCCTTCCATACCTTCAACGGCAACGATCGCTCTGTCCTTGACGACAACAGTTTGACCGATATCAGAATCAGCGATATTCCTAGCCATTTCCCAACCGAACGCAATATCCAACCCCATCTCTCTGGACGGTTGCGTGTGTGTGATGACTCCTTTTTCACAGAAAAAGGACAAAAGAAAAGGTGTGGGATCGATAACGGATAGGCCCTGTTTTCCAAAAAATAAGATCACTTTCTCAATAATGGATGTTGGCCTTTTGTCTTTCCCCGAATCCAGGATACGAAGTGCGGTGAGGTTGAACTGTGTCTTATCGTAGATGACTCGAGGATCGATCTTTCCCGCAAAGATGACCTCGGAGACACCGTTTGTTTTAAAGTAAGACACGACATCTTGAATATCCCCCACATTGAACCATTGGATGAGCTCCGTGTCTTCCAAAGAGGATTTTCCTGCCTGTCCCTCTATCGCTGCGACAACACACGTATAGCCCTTTTCTGATGCTTTTTCTTGGATAAGGGATGGGATCTCGCCAGAAGACGCGATTATTCCGAGTCGGCTTCCCATCGGTCCCCCGGCTTTTTAACGAATCCCCGCTTAGAGGACCGGATGAACGAGATTATGTCATCCCGGTCTTCGCTCGGAGGGAATTCCTCCTCTATTCTGGAGAGGGAATGGCTGGTGTTTAGATCAGAATAGAAGATGATCTTGAACATCTCTTTGAGGGTTTTGATCCTATCTCTCGAAAATCCTTTTCTCCTGAGACCGATAGCATTTAATCCATAAAACTGAGTCGGCCGCTCTCCAGCCACGCGGCAAAAGGGTAGAACATCTTGGGTGATAGTAGATTTTCCACCGATAAAGGCATACTTGCCTATGTGGCAGAATTGATGCACCCCTCCCATCGCACCCACCGTAGCGAAATCATCGACAGATACGTGTCCCCCCAAAGTGGCACCATGCATAAAGACCGTTCCGTTCCCGACAACACAATCGTGGGCAACGTGTGAGTATGCCATGAAATAGTTATCACTACCGATAACAGTTGTCCCGCTACCTTTCGCTGTCCCTCTATTCACTGTTATGAATTCTCGAAAGATGTTCTTGTCCCCGATCTTGACAGCTGTGTCCTGAGCATCATAGGTCAGATCCTGAGGCTCCGTTCCAATCGATATGAATGGCCAGAAACGGCATTCTGCTCCAATTTCCGTGTGTCCATCTATGTAGACTTGAGCATCGATCCTCGTGTTTTTTCCTATGGTGACGTTTTCGCCGATTATGGAGCTGGGTCCCACCCAAACACCAGAATCCAAACGGGCTTTGGAAGAGACAAGAGCAGATGGATGCACATAGGTTTCATCCTTGCACATTCAAACCCTCGATGTCCATCAAGGAAGCCATGACCTCACCCTCGACAACGACATCTCCGTCAACAAGGGCTTTGCCCTTCACATAGCAAAATTTGGTTTTCATCTTTATAATTTCGACTTCCAGCCGGACCTGGTCTCCGGGAATCACTGGTTTTCTGAACTTGGCTTTATCGATCTTGCTCAGAAAGACGAGTTTTTTCTCCGGATCAGGAATGGATAAGTAGATCAGTATACCCCCCGCCTGAGCGACGGCTTCAATAAGCAGCACACCCGGCATAACTTTAAGACCGGGAAAATGCCCCTGAAAAAATGGCTCATTGTAGGTGACGTTCTTTATCGCAACAAGCGACTTCCCCTCTTCATACTCCAGCACCCTATCGATCAACAAAAAGGGATAACGGTGGGGAAGCATCCCCAGTATTTGTTGGATATTGAGTACAGCCTTATTATCTTGAGGCTTTTGAGGCATCGTACTTGGTGATGACTTCTTGGGTCAGATCGATTGTGGGATTGAAATAAATCGCTCCACTCCTGGCCAGGTCTAAAATGATATCCAGATTTTTTTCTTTGCCAACCTGCTCAATGATAGGCAACAGTTCAGTTTGTACTCTCTGGAAGAGACGGCCTGTAAACTCTTGCATCTCTCTGAGAGAATCTTCAGCAAAGCGCTTTCTCTCTGTCCGTTTTTTCTCCAGATCAGAGCTTAGCTGCATCATCGCTTCATTGGTGAGCGTTAGTCTCTGTGTGTTGATCCGTGTTTCCAGCTTCCGGATATCTTCATCCAGTGTGTTCAATCGACTCTGATTCTGCTTGTCCTTGTCCTGGATCTGTGCCATGACTCTTTTCCCTTCAGTGGACTTTTCGAGGACGTCCTGAGAGTTGACGACTCCGATCTTGCCCGCTTGCTGGGAGTAACCTAAAGTGACCAAAATGGCTAAAACAACAAGGGGAATTAATACAATCTTGCTTGTGCTCCTCAGACTCATCTTTTGCCTCCTAATGAGAATTCGAGTTAGTTTTTTGTCAAAATGTCGTTCCGATCGCAAAGCGGAAATTAAAATGATTACGGTTTTGCGGTGTCAAACGGTTATTATATGCAAATATCAGCCGAAAAGGAACCCTAAGCGCAGGAACAAATATCCTGACTTCCAAACCTGCAGATGTGTACAAGTTGTCAAAACTGAAATTTTGATTTCGGGCATAAGCATTCCCCGCATCGAAGAACAAGATCGTATACAGTGGCCCACCTACAGGCATGATGTACTCCAAGTTGAAGACAGCCGATTTTTCTCCTCCGATATTCTGGCCGGTGATAGTCCGTGGCCCGACAGAATAAATCTCGTATCCTCTGAGCGATCTCTCACCACCAAGGTAGAACCTCTCCCAGAATGGAACAGCAGAATTTTGCAGCGGGTACACATACTGAAGCTCCAGATGCATGCCTATGGACTGCCGCATGAAGGTCGGTATGAACCGCGACAATTCGAGTCGTGGTTTGATCAGATCGATATCCCCACCCAAAAACGCACCGGAGAATTTAAATCCTATGAGATAGAGCGCTCCCCTTGAAGGTGTCAAAGGGCTATCGACTGTACTCCTGTAAATTGTCGGGTAGATGCTGCTTATGGTGTATTGACCGTAGCCGCCATAACCGGGATACCCACCATAACCTCCATAACCTCCATAACCTCCAGAGCCTCCATAGGGATAATACGGATCACCATCCTCATACGTCTCGCTGGCCTGTTGGATGTCCACGTATTCATACCCGTAGGTGATACTGGTTCTCCAATAGCCTTGGATTCGTGCTCCAAACGTCAGATCGATACCTTTTCCCTTGCGGTCATAGAGGTAGGGGTAGACGATCCACCTGTTGTATATATTAAATCCCACCGACATGGGTCTATCAAAGATATACGGTTCTGTGAAGCCAAACATATAGTTTTTGACTCTCTTTCCGTACTGAAACATCAAGTCGAGCTTTTCGCCAGCACCGAGAAAATTCACGGTCCCATAGCTGATGGCCACAAACGCACCTTGGTAACCGCTGTATCCAGCCGTGAACTGAATGTTGTTTCTCTGGAGCTCAGTGACTCTAAGGTTGACATTGATCTGAGTTGGGTCTTCAGGATTGGGTTGGATATCTGGCTCACCATCAAGCTCGACCAGTCCCAACTGGTTCATGCGCAAAAGACTGTCCTTGAACAGAGCAAAGCTGAACGCATCCCCCTCTCTGAGCAACATCTCTCTTCGTATGACTTTATCTTTGGTATAGGTATTTCCCATGATGTTGAGTCGATGAAGGACAGCGATTTCGCCTTCATAGATATTGTATGTGACATTCACTTTTTTGTTCTTTGGATCGAGGCTTTCAACCGGCCGGATCTGCGCATAGAGATGGCCAAAGTTCTGGTATAGTTCTCCCATCTCCGTCACAGCCTTTTCGCGTACTTTGGTGCTGTAGATATCACCCTCTTTGTACAGGACGAGCGACCGCAAATAGTCTGAATTAAAGACTTGGTTACCCTCGATTTTGACCTCTCCAACAGAGTACCTGTATCCCGCATTGACCGGGATGACGATGCGTTTCATCATCTGTTTCTTGAATGTTACGGTATTCTTTTCGTACTCTTCGATCCGAGGTTCACCGATCACAGCTTCCATGTACCCGTGTTCTTGATACACTTTTTTCAGATTGGCGATGTCTTCGGCCAGTTTATTCTGTTTATACGTATCTTTCCCCATGATCCAGGTGATAAGCCCGTGTTTTTTGTTCTCCTTGAAGGCACTCTGTAGCGTGCTCTCCAGCAATTTAGGCGATCCCTCAAAAACGATCTCTCCTACTCTGATCTTTGGCCCTTCATCGATGTTGAACACGACTTCCAGTTCATTTTTTCCCTTAGTGTTGACCTGTGTTTCTACCTTTCCAGAAGTTAGGCCCTTTTCTGCCAGCAGCTCTTCGATCGTCTTCTTTATCTGCTGGATCTTATTCGGGCTGTAGTAGGAATAAGGAAGCATATACTCATTTTTCTCTTTCAATTTATTAACGATATCGTCTTCTTTGAGCTTTTTACCCGTTTTGTAGACAATTTCCCTTATCACGGGATTCTCTTCAACTACGATCTTAATGACCTTCCCTTGCGTCCCAGGAAACTGTTCTATCTTTATGTTTGCAAAGAATCCGGTAGACCATAGGACTTTGAAATCCCTTTGTAATAGCTCTAGACTGAAATAATCCCCTTCCTGTGATGAGAGATAGTAAAGAATCGTCTCCCGGGTCACACGATCGTTCCCTTCGATCTCGATCCTCTCAACCATCTCCTGACCCAT
>WTAW01000143.1 GCA_013139435.1 Candidatus Aminicenantota bacterium
CCCAATGAGAGAACAGCTATCCTGATGAGCTCTTCCTCAGGCACTCCAGGGCTCTTTCCCTGCTTGTCCAGATAATATCGTCCAGCCATTAGCATAGCCTCTTTGGGGATCAAGCCCACAAGTTCGCTACCCGTCACACGGAGCCCGATCTGTTCAGCTTCTTTGATCGCCTCATCAAACACAAGATGAGGGGGCGAGATCTTGTAATTCGTAAAATTTATGGATATTTGAGCGATCCCGTAATCTTCGACATGCCATCCAACAGCCTTGACCTCCTTGAATTTACCCGTAATCTTTATGGCCTTGCCGTTTTTATCCCTGACGATCTTTCCATATTCATCTCTTTTGGCACGGCCTCTCTCTCTCAGGTTGAATGCAATATGACGGGCTAGCGTGTGGTCTGTTGTGTTAAGGTTGATGTTGTATGCAATAAGAAATTCTCTCGCACCGATGACAATGGCTCCTGCTTTAACGTTGAACACAGGCTCTCCATAATCCGGTGCCCATTCTGGATCTTTCAATTTTTCTTCCAGGCCTTCATATTGACCAACTCTGATGGTCGCCAAATTTTTTCGATCCTGCTTTTGGGCGGCCTCTTCATACAGATAGACTGGAATCCCCAACTCTCGTCCCACTCTTTCTCCCAATTCCCGAGCCAGTTGTACACAATCTTCCATAGTAACTCCTGTCACGGGAACAAAGGGGCATACATCTGTTGCTCCGATCCTGCTATGAGCTCCTGAATGTTTACTCATGTCTATAACCTCGGCTGCTTTTTTTATAGCCTTGTAAGCCGCCTCTTTGACAGCCTCGGGTGTTCCGATGAATGTCACTACGGTTCGATTCGTGGAATCCCCAGGATCCACATCGAGGAGACTGACTTTAGGGGTTGCCTCAATCTCTTTTGTAATCGCGTTGATCTTTGCAAGGTTTCGTCCTTCGCTGAAATTAGGAACACACTCAACAAGCTTCATTCAGTCTCTCCTTTTTTGATGGTGTATTGAAATTCTCCATTTGTATCATAGACTTCCAGGTCGAATTCCTGTAAATAGGGACTCAGCTCTTGGATATTCCCCACGACGACCACAACTGGAGATTGGAGCGAGGATTGACGAGCGATTTCATAGACATTTTCCGGGCTAATGAGCATCATGCTTTGATAGTATGAATCCCAATGAGCCTCTCCTAATTCAAAGGCTTGAATCGCAGCCAACCTGGATGAATAATACTCAAGGTCCTCGATCCGAAGCGGGAAATTTCCTATCAGGTACGATTTGGCCTGTTCCAGCTCATAATCTGGTACGACCTGGGAGGAAATTCTACTGATCTCATTCAGGCTCTCAGCGATGGACTCGAAAATTACATTAGGCCTGACTCGTTCTTGAATGGTCAGGATACCACAGGCTTTAAAAAATTCAACGGTACTAAAAGCAAAGTACGCATAACCTTTAGATTCTCTCAGGTTCATGAACAGACGGCTGTGGGGAGAACCACCAAGGACTTGATTGAGAACTGTAGTGGGGAAATAGTCATCATAATCTCTAAGAAGAATCGTATTCCCGATAGTGATCGTGGCGTCTTCCTCTTCAGGGAGATCTACGATACAGAGTTTGAGTGTTTCATTGGGTTGCGGAGGATTGATGTCCTCGGTTTCGATATCTTTATTTTCCCATGTATTCAAATATCGGCTGACTTTCCTTACAGCCGTCCTGAGAGTAAGATTGCCGATCAGGATCAACTTTGCATTGTTCGGTCTGTAGTATTTCTCAAAAAAAGACAAGAGCTCATCTCGATTTAAATTTCTGGTAACTGTTTCGTTGAAGGCAATATTTCTGTAAGGGTGTTCTTCAAAAAGTATCCGGAGGAGAGTCCTTCGTCCGACAAAGGCCGGTGAGGATTTTCTTCCAAGTAGATCATAGTGCATCGTTCTGACGACATTACGCACTTCGATCCGCGGGAACGTCGGCTGGAGGATCATTTTGCCAAGGGTTTCTAGCGCAGTGTCTAGATAATCCTCTAAAAAGGTGAAGGAAATGACAGAATAATCGGGGTGTGTTTCAGACGAGAATTTGCCCCCGATTGTTTCGATCGTCTCTGTGATGCGTGATGATGAAAGCCCGACGGCCCCTTTATTCACCATATTTGCAGTGAACGTGGCTAATCCTGGCAGGGCATCGGGTGAAAAACTTTCTCCGGCATAAACAATCAGATGTATTGAAATCACTGGTAGGTCTTGACGTCGGATTATGGATACTTCAAGTCCATTTGAAAGAGATGCTGATTCTATTTTGGGCAGGGTGAGTTCTGGAAGAGGATCTGGGAAAGGAGGATTTCGGCGGAATCTTTCTTGTGAAAAAAGCGATGTGTTCAGAATGCACAGCAATATCAGGAGAGAAAACAAAAGAGAAAATGGATAACCTCGTGACCTCACAGCAACACTCATTTTATTTTAATGTTCAGAACGACCCTCTCTTCAGTGAAATATCTATTTACGATCCCGATTATATCTGAAGGAGTTACAGCAAGATATTTTTTCAACTCCTCCAGGAAGTTGCTATTTTTTTTTCGTGAGAGATGGAATTTAACCAAGAAAATACCTTTATCCGCCAGAGTAGTGAATTGATCCAGATAATCTCTTTTGAACATATTTTTAGCTTTATTGAGTTCATTTTCCGAAATAAAATCAGACTTTAACTTATCGATCTCATCGAAGATGGATTTTTGGCTTCGGACCCTCAATGTCTCAGTGTTGTTCTTAACAAAAATTTTAAACGTTGCGAGGTTTTTTTTCAGCTCTATTCCTCCGCTTAAATGAGAGGCGAAACGGTCTTCATAGATCATTCGTTCTTGGAGTCGAGAGCTTTTTCCATGGAGCAAGATGTACTCGATAATAGCAAGAGTGTAGTTGTCGGGTGAATCGGGAGAAGATATCCTGTATCCGAGGTGAAATCCGGGATAGGGAGCCAGATAGTTTTCTACATTCCGAACGATCTCTTGGGATTTAAGATGTTCTTTTGCTGGGAAGAAGGGGACAGGCTTGCCAGGGCGAATCGTGGTGAAGTATTTTTTCACGAGTTGTATGGCTTTTCTCTTCTCAAAATTCCCTGTAATACAGAGAACGGCATTGTTCGGTATATAATACTTTGTATAAAAGTCTTGGACGTCTTCTATAGTCATTTCCCGCAGGTCGGTTTCACTGCCTATGACGGGATGACTGTATGCTTTGTTCGGATAGAGCAGTTGATCGAAAAGTACAGAACTTTCAAAATAAGGGTCGTCCAATTTTCTTTGTTTGATCTCTTCGATCAAAGAGTCCCTGGTTCTTTTCACCTTGGATGGATGAATATCCAGTGATATCATCCGGTCAGATTCAAGCCACAAAACAAGCGCGAGTTGGCTGGCAGGGACAGTCTGGTAAAAGATCGTTCTATCTTCAGTGGTTACGGCATTTAAAATTCCACCTATTTTCGAAATAAAGTGGATGTGTTGCATGGAGCCTATGTTTCTTGACCCTTGAAACATCAGATTTTCGAGCATGTATGCCATGCCTGTTTTTTTTGGCGGCTCATTGATCGACCCCACATTGTATGCCAGTACAACAGAAACGAGAGGCAGGGAATAATCCTCAGAGAGTATGACTTGAAGACCATTTTCCAATTGGAATGTTGTAACTTCGAATAGCGGCCTTTCATCCTCTTGTGCGGATAAGAGAATCCCTCCAAAAAGAAAAAGAGAACTTATGCAGAATATAAACGATAATCTTCGACTCATATCTCAATATTGACCGGAATTATTTATCCTGAATAATCCAGGTTATAAAAAATGTCGATATTTATTGCAACTAAAGCGATAACAGTCATTCCTTCATGGGCCACTTCCTTGCATCTGCGACACCTCAACTCGTGAATCATCCAGATATTTCAATATATAAAAAGGGGATTCCAGAGGACATTATCATAGAATAGAATTTAAAAAACTGCAAACGTGTTAGCTTGTGCGCTTGATAATGACAAGAGTCATGTCATCCATCTGTGCGGTTCCTGACGTGTAAGAGTTGACCTCTTCATATATTTTTTCAAGCAGTTTTTGGGATGAGAGTTTATGGTGTTTTTTGAGAAGTTTCCCCAGCCGGTCTTCGCTAAATTCCTCATTGGCCTTATTCCTGCATTCCGTGAATCCATCCGTAAAGAACAGAGTTGTATCTCCTTTTTCTAAACTGATCGTTCGGACTTCGTAGTCGACAGTCGGAAACATTCCTAAACAGAACCCACAGGTGTCGAGGCGAATTACCTGGCCTTTTTTATTCAGGAGAAGAGGTGGCGTGTGACCTGCGTTGATATATGTGAATTCACCTGTTTTTTTGTTGAGGTCGCCGTAAAAAAATGTGATAAACATGTTGGACGCAGTGCTGGCGTGAACGAGAATGTTAAGTTTGGTTGCCATTTCCTTTATGTCATAAGCAGGGCTGACTTGGGTATGAAGAGATGCGCGAAGTTGTGCCATGAGAAGCGCTGATGAGACCCCTTTTCCAGCCACATCGGCAATTGTGATTCCTATCCTCTCATCATCGATGTCGAAAAAGTCGTAGTAATCCCCACCAACTTGATAACATGGGATGTTCGCACCGGCTATTTCAAACTGTTTGCATTCAGGATTTTTCTTGGGAAGGAAATCTCGTTGAACTTGAGCGGCCAGATCAAGTTGCTTCTCTATCTGTTCCTTTTCCTTTTCCCTTTCGATGTGTTTGGAGTTTTCGATCTTGATGGCAGCAAGGTTTGAAAGTAATGTGAGCAATTCCAAATCCTCGTCCAAGAACTGCTTCATGAGGGAAATTCTATCTGCGTAGATAATTCCGATAATATCTTTATTATCATAGAGAGGAACACACATGGCAGATTTGATATTCATTTTAAGGATGCTGTCCTGAGATTTAAAACGGGAATCCTCTTGAACATCTGAGATGAGAAGGGACGAATGCTTATTTATGGCCATATTGATGATGCTTTGACTCACTTGTATTTTCTGATTCTTCAGGCGTTCATTGTTGATCCGGATGACTTTGGGAATGAGCTGTACAGGATTGCCCTCTTTGAGCATCAAGATCCCCCTGTCCATCGGGAGATTTTCTGAAATGAGATCCATGATGTGTTCAAGAAGTTCATTGAGGGGTTTATGGAGAAGCAAGGCTTTATTGACTTCGTTGATCACTGCGAGAGATCTATGTTCGAGTTTGATCTGCTCGATATCGATGGGTCTGGCTGCAGCGCGGATGGTCGTACTGATGTCATGCTTCTTAAGAACATCATCGAGATGCATGATAGTGTTGACATTGGCCGATGGGGAAGGAGCATCTGTGACTTCAACATTGGAAGAGATCTCTTTGTCATAGATCACACGAGTTGTCCCGACAAGGATTTCGTCTCCTTTTTTGAGCTCGACTTCTGCAGAAATTCGTTTTCCATTCACAAATGTTCCGTTTTTGCTGTTATTGTTTCTTATCGCATAACCTTGATCAACGGGATAGAAGAAAGCGTGGCGTCCTGAACAAAAGGGATCTGGCAGAGGGATATCGTTGTCGGATGACCTTCCGATAGAGACTTTTTCTTGTGGCAGAGGAAACTGGAACTCATCGCCCTCTTTTGGATAAATGTATAACTTTGGCATTAAACTCAATCCCTTGAATTATAACTCTCTGAGAGGACCAATTTCAAGAGAATTTGACCTTTTCTAGAGGCTTGATCATTTTTTTGCACTTCCTCACTCTATCCTCGAAGGAGATGTCATCGATCAAGGGGAGAAGGACTTCCTTGACTTCCCGCTGCAAAATATTGTCCAGAAGTTCGATGGAATAGTCGATCGATTTTTTTGTGCCCGTACAGATATTCTGGTAGGCTTTGATGATGTCATCTGGGGTGTAGACCAAGCTGAGAAGTTCAAATATGTGCTTCAACGAGCGGGCGAGATTTTTTTCCATATCACTGACCAGATTGTCCTTTCTCTGATCTGTCATCAAATCATGCATTTCCAGGAGAACAAAGTAACACCTCTTAATGATCTGGATCGTTTTTTCAAAAACGGGTTTTTGAGGAAATTGAATTTGAGGATATCTTGTCCTCATTTTGTACAGAGCTTCAATGATCTCCGTTTCGACGTCATTCTCTTTCTTTTTCAGCTCGGAAGCGAGCAAATCCGTCGCACGTTGAGTCCCTACCTGTTCTAAAATATCAGGAATGGCTCGTCTCGTTTGCAAGTTGACATCTGGATCCGAAAGATAGTCCTTGAGGATTCCTGTAATTTTGTTCCCGTAGGCGACTAAAGCCTTACTGGAAATGCTATCTACTCTAGGCGTGGAGAGATGCGCAATAAGGCGGGGGACAAATTCCCTTCTTTTTAACCTCCCTGCACTCTCGATCGCATACCTCAGAACATCGGGTGATTTGTCTTTGAGCAGTTTGTTAAGCTCGCTCGCCACAGGTGAGCTCGACTCCATCATCCCGAGGACTTTGGCCGCCTCCATCCTAGAAACTTCGCCTTCCTCTCCTTTCTCATCCACAATTTTATCGAGTTGCTCTTTTAAGACTTGCTGATAGACGTCTTGAGACATGATCTCCTGGATTTGTGTGCTGAGGTCCTCTCGGTATAAGGTATCATCATCCTTTGGGAGAAGCAATTCTCCATCCAATTCCAAGAGTGAATCCATCGCGCATGCCTGTATCTGGTCGGATTTATGTGCGATTATGCTGCTCAGTTCCGGACTCATTTTCTCTCTCTTTATAAGGTCGAAGAGGTTCATCGCATACAAAACCGAGCTCCGGTCCTTGCTTTGGAGGGTGTCGAATACGAGCTTTGTCATATCGATATCGACGGTCTCTGAGATGAACTTGTCCGCATCTTGCCATTTGATCTTCAGGTTTCTTTTGACGTTGCCGACATATTCGCGGGTGATCCAACGGTTAAGAAAAATCCAGAGAAGGGAAAAACCGATAACGATCAAGCTTATATGCTCGAGCGAAAAATGGAATATGAATATACATACGAGAAGGATAGAAGCCGCAATTCCCTTAGCAAATTTATTCACAAACATGTCGATAAACACTTTGGCCTTGTATTTGATCTCTGGAGCAATAGGGATGTACAGCAATTCTCGAACCGACTGATTGAGGGAGTGGGCCAGACTTTTCTCTCCGCCTTTTATAGCGATGGCCCAGATGAGGAAAAATGAGGCAGGGATGAAAAGTATCGCTATCGAAGCTGTCAAGAGGAACAAGGGTGCGATCGACAGTGCCAAGCGCATCCCGAAATTTTTCAAGATACGGTTCGTGAGAAAAACATGGACGAGGTAAGAGAAAACAAGAAGTCCTGTGAAAAATGTGCCTAAAAACGCAGTCCGTTCATCTTGGTCCACTAGGGCTAGTTCGATGACAGAATTGAACTGAAAATCCACCATTGTCGTAATGATGATAGCTGTCGTCATGATAGCACTCAAGATCAGCAGATAACGACTTTTTTTGATAATACCAAAGCTTTCAATGTACCCGGTTTTGGACGCTTCTGTTGAAGTTGTTTTTCTTTTCTTATCATCCAGGGGATCTTGCGTTTGTCTGTGAAGGATGGAAACAATAAGAATGCAGGGGAAAAGCAAAAAAGGGCAGATCAGGAGCAAATCCGTGGTTCCTAAAACCTGAGCAAAGAACCGGGCTAGCAACGAGCCCGCAATACCACCTAGAAGTCCCCCGCTCACAAGAAATCCGATCAGCCTCCTCGCCTGACGGGGGTGGTAGATATCATTGACCAAAATCCAGAATTGGGTCACTGTCGTGATCGTGAAAATGTCACACCACACCCAATAGATCATGGACAGCCAGTTCCATTCCCAATGGAAGAAAAACCAGAAAAGAACGATGTTGGAAATAAAAAACACCAGGCTTAAGGAAATATAGACATTCCTCTTCATAGCATGCAGAAGCTTTGTGTTGAGTGAAACAACAAAACCGATAAGTATAGCGGTAATGAGATAGGCGAAAGGAAGGTGTTCGGCGTTTAATGATTCTAAAAAGTTAGAGATTTTAACGGGTTTAATGATGTACACAGAGCATGTGATCAAGAAAAAATAGAAAAACATGAGTAATGCATTGGGTATCTCTCCTGGTTTTATATCGACTAAACGCAAAAGAGTTTTATGGAGTGTATTCTTCGTCATATTCAACCTTTAAAAGAATGGGAAATTCTGTAGAAGGATTCGGCATCTCTCCACTCTCTCTCTGATAGACAGATCCTCAATGATGGGGAATATGGCCTCCTTGAGCCCTTTTTGCAACAGGTTATCAAGAAGTTCCACGGCATAGGCGACCGAATCTTTAGTGCCGGTTCGGATGTTCTGATAGGATTTCATAATATCTTCGTGGGGATAGATCAGTCCCAAAAGTTTGAAGACATCGGATAAGCGAGTGTTCATGTGATTTGGCATATCAAGGCCTGTTCTATCTTCTTGGCTCTTTTTTGAAATGGGCCCATAGGAATCAATCAGGTTTTTGTAGCACTCTTTCACTATTTCAGAGATCTTAGTCTTGACAGATCTTTCCCGGAAATGGATATCCGTATAAGCCGAGCGGATGCGGTCCATGGCATCGATGAGCTCACTATCCATGTCTTCTCTATGCTCCTCCAATTCCCACAAGAGAAAATCAGCCGCTTCTTGGTTGCCGACACGTGCCAGAGTTGCAACCACTTCCTTTCTCAGCTCAAGGTCAATCTCCACATCCCTAAGATAATCTGCAAGGGTTCCAGTGATCTTGGCACCATATTTTTCGAGTGCGACTCTTGCATCCATCCGAGTCAGAGGGCTCTCCAATTTTTCGATCAAAGCAGGCACATACTCTCTTTTTTGCAGCTTTGCCGCACTTGCTATGGCGTACCGACTTACTTCCGTAGATTCATCGTTGAGAAGCTCTTCGAGTTTTTCACTCATAGGAGATCGGAAATCCGAGAATCCCAAGGCTTTGGCCAACTCCATCTTTGCCGTTTCTGACTCGCCATCCTTTTCAACAAGGACTTTATCCACGTATTCACTCATGATCTCCTGATAAACATCCAGGGACATGATCTCTTTGATCTCTTTCAGTAAGATCCCTTCATCTAATCGCTCCTCAAAATCAGGTGCGATTCCAGATTCGGAACCCTCAAACAGCATCCCCACCGAAGATACTCTGACCTCATCCTGCTTATAGCCGATCAATTTTCTAACTTCAGGCGTGAGCTTGTCTTGCTTGACCAGATCGAAAATATCCATTGCATACAGGATAGAACTCCGATTCTTATCTTCGATAGTATCCAGAACAAGCTTCATGAAGTCCACGTCCAGCTTTTCGTCCACGATCCTATCCGCTCGTTCACTCTTTTTTAATTTTCCTTTGATGATATTGGCGTATTCCTTGCTCACTTTCAGATTGAGCACGACCCATAAAAGTATAAAAACCAGCGACATAATGCTGACAATCCGTATACTCAAGGAAGGAGCAGTCGGAACCAAAATAAAGATCATGAGCAATAGTGCGCCTATACCCTTTCCCAACCTGTTGAGAAACATGTCGATGAAGATTTTGGCTTTGTATTTGACTTCTGGTGAAATGGGGATATAGAGCAGTTCTCTCACCGATTGATTCAGGGAAAATGAAAGGCTCTTATCACTCCCCTTGATGCCTAAAGCGAATAGGATGGTCGGTGAAGCCGCGATCCCAAACGAACAGAGAAGAAGCATCAATGGATACACGAGCAAAGTGAGGCGGATTCCGAAACGCTTGATGATGTTGCTGGTCATAAGGAGTTGTATGAAGAAAGGAACGACGAGCAATGCGGAGTTGAAATATCCGAAAAAGGAAATGTAAAACGTCTGCGTAACCTCTCTCTCGATAACTTTATTATACTGCCAATCGATAAAGGTCGATACGATCCAAGTGACAGTGACGACTGCGGCAAGGAGCTTCAAATAGTAATTTTGGCGGACAGTGTTGAAACAGTCTAAAAATCCAACTTTCTTGATCTTTTCGGATTTTAAATATTCCGTTGTTTCTGCCTTGGTTGAACTGGGGGCGGTGTTGCTTCTCCACCTGAATATTGCAGTTACAACTCCAACATTGACGACGAGCATTCCGCCCGCAATATAGAGCAGATAGTCGGGTATGTATAATGCTAAAACGCCGGCAGACAATCCTCCTACGATTCCTCCTAGGATCCCACCACTCACAAAAAAACCGATCAGTCTTTTGGCTTCTCTTGGATTGAAAATATCATTGACCAATATCCAGAACTGAGTCATGAGCACCATAATAAAGACGTTCGCCCAGATAAAAAAAACGAGCGGCACCCATCCCAGATCTTTGATAAACAAAATCCCGAATGCAAAACTCGACAGAATGAAAGAAACAAGACTGGAAATGATAAGAGGAGCTCTGGGTATCCGGGCTTGAATTTTGGAATGAAAAGCGACAACAAAACCCATAAAGATGGCTGTTAATAGATAGGCAATTGGTAGCCTTACAGCTGTATATTCAATAATGTACTTGGCATTCCTGACGGATTTGATAATGGTGAAGGGAGCAGAGATCAGGAAAAAATAGAAGAACAACAATAGCGAGATGACTTCTTCACCTCGCTTGATCTCAACAGTTCGGGATAGAAGTCGATACAGGCGATTTTTGGTCATAAAATGACTCAGTCTTCGATAAAATTACTGAGTGTTACTGCTCTAGAAAGGCCGTCAATGCGATTTCTTCATTATCATGGATGTCGAGAACTTTTGTGAGCATGGTTACCTGGAAGACAAGGTAGAGCTTCTGAGATATTTTAGCAATTTTCAACTGTCCTCCCAGATTGTGAGTGGAAATATAGCTGGCTAATATTTCTCCCACTCCAAAACTATCGATGAATTCCACCTTATCGAAATTTAGGAGAATCTTCTTGTTCCCGGAATCGAGTTGATCTTTCACGAGTTGGTGCAGAGTGACATCGGAAATGTCTGATCTTCTGATTTCGCCTTCGATATCAAATATGATAATATCGTTTTGTTTTCTTGAATTTATCTTCATTCTGATCCCTTGCCTTTTAAGACCTTAGCGAATTCTGATGCCCTTTTCTACTTTTAGTCTGTCTATGCGGCTGGTTCGCACTATAGACTGACTATAGCAAATTCTACTTAAGCTTTTACCAGAAGAGTCTTTGTAAGTCAATCTTTTGCTATTCTGAATAATCCATTTTCTTCTGAATTATTCATAAATCTAAGTTGTCAATTTAACGACATAGGAATATAATTTAATGGGAGACACATCGATAATACATGGATGATCATTGGGGAAGTGATTTTATTCGATGAAAGAGGGACGTTTTATGAATACCAGTAGAACAATAAATAAAATGAGACCTGTTCGGCATGTTCTTTTAATAGGCCTTATCACAGTTCTGTGTCTCACAGTTGCTTTGGCGGGAGAAAAGCCATGCGAGTGGACAGGAATCAAAAAAATCATCGCAATCGGGGACCTGCATGGGGACTACGAAAACTTCGTGGAAATACTGAAAGGAGTTCAACTTGTAGATGACTCTCTTCATTGGATAGGTGGAGACATTCACTTCGTTCAGACAGGGGACATCTTAGACAGAGGACCAGAGGCCAGAAAGATATTCGAT